>JALVWW010000341.1 GCA_027023175.1 Campylobacterales bacterium | reverse complement strand
GAATATTTTGCATCAAGCTCTCCGGTTGATATGTTTGAGTTTAACGGCTTTTATGATATCATAGGCAATGTCTGGCAGTGGACTTGCACTCCTATAAACGGATATAACGGCTTTAAAGTACACCCTTTGTATGATGACTTTTCCACTCCTACATTTGATGGCAAACACAACCTTTTTAAAGGCGGTTCATTTATAAGCTGTGGAAACGAGATGCTTAAAAGTGCAAGATATGCCTTTAGAAGACACTTTTTTCAGCATGCAGGTTTTAGGTACATAGAATCAAATGCAAAAGTAGTATCTGATGTACAGACTTATGAGGATGACCTTGAACTTACAAAATATATAGAGCTATGCTATGGGAAAGAGCAATTTGGTGTAAAAAATTATCATAAAGAGTTTAGTGACTATATACTGCAAATCACTAAAAATCTAAAAAAAGAGAAAGCTTTGGAGCTTGGAACGCTGGCAGGCAGAGTCGGGTTTGAGCTTTCAAAAGAGTATGATAAAGTTCATGCACTTGACTTTACCGCCAGGCTTATACAGTTTGCGGTCAATTTCAAAAAAAACGGCAAGCTCAGATATATCCTAAAAGATGAGGGCGAGCTTGTAAAATTTAAAGAGATAGACTTAAGCAGTTTTAACTTTGCAGAGTGTAAACATAAAGTAGAGTTTTGGCAGGGCGATATGGCAAATCTAAAGCCAAACTTTAGCGGGTATGATTTGGTAGTGTTGAATGATGTCATAACAAGAAGCTATAACCCTAAAAAATTTCTTCAAGAAGTTGACAAAAGAATGAATGAAGAAGCTTTACTTGTCATATCTTCCAGCTATGACTGGAATGAAGAGATAACACCTAAAGAGTTTTGGATAGGCGGAGTTAAGAAAAACGGTGAAAATTATCACTCAAGAGAGGCTTTAAAAGACTTGATGGAAAGTAGATTTGAGGTAGTTGAAGAGGGTAAAGTCATCCCTTGTGCAGTACAAAATGACAGTAAAAATTTCATATATAAAAATATAGAGGTAATTGTATGGCAAAAAAAATAAATTTTGATAAAGTTGTAAACAGAATCGGCTCAGACAGTATGAAGTTTGCAAATTTGCAAGAGAGATACGGAAATGAAGATGTTATCCCTATGTGGGTGGCGGATATGGACTTTAAATCTTGCAAAAAGATTATAAAAGCACTCGAAAATAGAGCAAAAGAGGGAGTTTTTGGCTATCCTTACAATGATGAGAGTATCTATAACTCTATTTACGAGTGGCAGAAAAGAAGATATGGATGGAGTATAAAAAAAGGCTCTATCTCACTTGCGAGCGGAGTTGTAAACTCTATCGCTTTCATAGTGCAGGCTTTTACAAAAGAGAAGGATAGTATCATTATCCAAACTCCTGTATATCATCCGTTTGCAAGACTAATAAAAGAGAATGATAGAAAAGTAAGTGCCAACTCTTTGGTGCTTAAAGATGGCAAATATAAGATAGACTTTAAAGATTTTGAAAAAAGAGCAAAAGAGGCAAAAGCTTTTATACTTTGCAATCCTCATAATCCTACCGGTAGGGTTTTTTCTAAAGAAGAGCTTTTAAAACTTGCTCAAATCTGCATAGATAATGATGTGCTTATCATCAGTGATGAGATACATAGTGACTTTTTATATGACGGGCTTAAACATATACCGATTGCATCACTTTCAAAACATATATCAAAGCAGACTATTACAGTCAATGCTCCAAGCAAATCTTTTAATATAGCAGGACTTATGACTTCGTATGTGATCATTGAAAATAAAAAACTTGAAGATAAGTATAAAAAATATATTAAAAAATTTGAGTTGATGGATAACAATATATTTGGTACATTAGCCCTTAAAACTGCTTATAATGGGTGTGAAGAGTGGATGGATGAAATGGTGGCATACTTGCAAAAAAACAGAGACTTTGCATTGGAGTTTATAAAAGATGAGATACCTTTGGTAGATGTCATAAAGCCTGAAGCTACCTATCTTTTGTGGATTGATTTTAGAAAGTTGGGACTGACTCCAAGCAAGCTTGAAAAGTTTTTGATAACAAAAGCAAAAATAGGACTAAACAACGGTATCATTTACGGAAAAGAGGGAGCAGGCTTTGCAAGACTCAATTTTGGAACGCAAAATGATGTTTTAAAAACCGCTTTAAAAAACTTAAAGAAAGCTATAAATGAATTTATAGTATAATATTTTCCAAAAAATTAAGAGGAATATTAATGAATATCATAGAAGGAAGATTGAAACTTGACAAAGACAGCAAGGTGGCTATCATAAACAGCAGATTTAATCATATCATAACCGACAGACTCACAGAAGGTGCGAAAGATGCCTTTCTTAGACACGGTGGAAATGAGGACAATCTTGATCTTATACTTGTACCGGGGGCTTTTGAAGTGCCTTTTGCGCTTGATAGACTTTTAAGCTCCGGTAAATATGACGGGGTTTGCTGTCTTGGTGCGGTTATCAGAGGAAGCACACCGCATTTTGACTATGTGGCTGCTGAAGCTACAAAAGGAGTAGCAAATACAACTTTAAAGTATAAATACCCCGTAACTTTCGGCATACTTACAACCGATACTATAGAACAAGCGATCGAGAGAGCAGGAAGTAAAGCAGGGAACAAAGGCTTTGAAGCGATGACAGGACTTATTGAACTCATAGACTTATACAAAAATATATAATCAAGGTTAAAAATGGCAACTAGACACCAAGTAAGAGAAGCTGTAGTTTCTATCCTTTATGCTCATGATATAGGGAACTCTGAGATAGAAAAATTTGAAGATGATATACTTGAAGATAAAAAGATAAGAAACAAGCAAAAAGAGTTTGCACTAGAGCTGATAAATGGAGTTTTAGGTTCTCTTGATGAGATAGACGGTGAGATAGACAAACACTTGAAAGAGTGGAATTTAAAAGAGATAGGACATATCGAAAGAGCGATACTCAGACTCTCTGCTTATGAACTTTTAAAAACTGATATAGATGAAGCTGTTGCCATTAATGAAGCTATAGAACTCTCCAAAACACTTTGCAATGACAATGTGCCCAAATTTATAAACGGAGTACTCGGCTCCATTCAAAAAGATAAAAGGAAGAAGTAAGATGAAGTTGTGTGTAGCACTTGACTTGCCTACAAATGAGGAAAATTTAGCTCTGGTCAAATCATTGAAGGATTTTGATATATGGTTGAAAGTGGGACTGAGGTCTTATATAAGAGACGGTCAAAATCTTATCAAAGAGTTGAAACAAGTTAACCCAAACTACAAGATATTTTTAGACCTTAAACTTTATGATATACCAAATACCATGGCTGATGCCGCAAGTGAGATATCACTGTTGGGTATCGATATGTTCAATATCCATATCTCAAGCGGGAAAGTAGCCATGAATACGGTTATGCAGCGCATAGCAAATGTAAAAAACAGACCTTTGGTGCTCGGAGTTTCAGTACTTACAAGTTTTAACAATAAAGACTTTAAAAGTATATATGGAGCTTCCATAGAAAAAAGAAGCATAGAGTTTGCCAAGGCTGCACATGAGTGCAAACTTGACGGGGTTGTATGTTCTGCTTATGAGAGTAAAGATATAAAAGAATCAACCAAAGAAAAGTTTATTACTTTGACTCCAGGTATCAGACCTTTTGGAGAAGACAGTAATGACCAAAAAAGAGTAGCAAACCTTGAAATGGCAAAAGAACAGTTGGTGGATTTTATAGTGGTTGGAAGACCTATATATTTATCCAAAGACCCAAGAGGCGTTGTAGAAGAGATACTAAAAAGGATATAAAATGGGAAAAAAGATACTTATCACACTACTTATCATCATGACTACTATTATAGTGGTTTTAGGTGTATTGATTGCGACATTCGACCTAAACAAGTATAAACCGCAGATAGAGAAAAAAGTGTATGAAGCAACAGGAAAAGAACTCAAGATAAATGGCGACATAGGACTCTCTTTGACGCCGTTTGGTATCAGTATAAAAGATATAGTTGTAAAAAATCCAAAAGGTTTTAGCAGTACAGATTTGCTTAAGCTGCAAAAAGTAGCAGTATCATTACAGGTTATGCCACTTCTTAGCAAACAGGTAAAAGTTAACTATATAAAACTTCAAGATATGAATCTCTTGGTAGAGAAGTCTAAAAAAGGCTTAATGAATATAGCGATAAACAAAAAAGAAGAGACAAACAAAGAAGAGACAAACAACAAACCGAAAGAGAAAGAGAGTGCAAAGCTTCCTATGGTAAATGTTAACAAAGTCTTGCTCTCAAATATAAATATCACCTATATGGACCATCAAACAAAATCCAAAGCCAAAGTTGACAATTTAAATCTTACCGTAAATGATATAGCCTTAAACGGGGACAAAGATATACTAAAAGCACTTTCGCTAAAAGGTTTACTAAAAATTACAGATATCAAATATGACAAATATATCTTAAAAAATATATCTGCCGACTTTACTTTTAAAAATAAAATTGCAACTATCTCACCTTTGAAGCTGACTGCATTCAATTCTCAGGTTTTAGGTAAGCTCATATACAACATGAATGGCAAAAAACCAAAAATATATGTTGAAGACCATATAGCCAAGCTTGACCTAAAAGAGATATCAAAGCAGTTTATCAAAAATAAAAAGATTTCACTCGACGGTTATGTAAAAACTGATGTAAAACTCTCAATGGTCGGACAAACTCCAAAAGATATCAAAAGGTCGCTGACAGGAACACTATATGTACTTGGAACTGATTTTGGTATAAAAGGTGTTGATTTAAATAAAGTTTTCAAAAGTCTTGATGATGCAAAAAGTATAAATAAAAAAGATATAGCGGGATTTTTGGTCGCAGGACCTTTGGGTGTAGCACTTAGCAAAGGTATGAGCGGAGGCAATATGCTATCAGGACTTGACGGAGGAACAACCGCAGTTAAAAAATTGGTCATCAATGCACCTATAAAAAGAGGTATAGTAACATTGAAAGATGTTGCTATGAAAGTTGGCGGTACCAGAGTTGCGGTAAAAGGAAAAATCGATCTTACAAGAGAAAGATTTATCAAAGTCCAGGTGGGTGTCGTAGGAGGCAACGGTTGTGCCAAGATAGCTGAAGATATCAGCGGAACATTTTCAAAGCCGAAATACAGTACAAAAGCTTTGACTTCCGGTGTAGTTGCCAATACTGTCACATCACTGTTCGGGCAGTTTACAAAAAGCTCAGGCAGCAGCACTAAAAAACCAAAATGTAAAGTATTTTATAATGGATCAGTAAAATAGTGATAATACAAATAAACAGACTCCAAAATAGGGAGTCTGTTTAAGTAAAGTATTATCTATATTTTTATATAATCACATTCTAATTTTTGGACAGGTGGGTGAGCTGGCTGAAACCACATCCCTGCTAAGGATGCGTACTGGCAACGGTACCGAGGGTT
>JALVWW010000340.1 GCA_027023175.1 Campylobacterales bacterium | reverse complement strand
TCTATCAAATCCAACTCTTCTTTTTCTTCATCCTCGGCATCATTTTCATCAACTAAAACTACCTCTTCGTCTTGTTTGTCACTCTCTAATTCTTCAAAATCAGCCAAATCTCCCAAATCCTCATCTTCTGCCAAAGTATTTTCACCGCCTTCATTCATATACATATCATCATTGATGCTTGACTCTTCTTCATTCTCGTCAGACTCTTTTTCGTTATCACTTTCAGTCAAGATATCTCCAAGGTCATCATCTTCTTTGTCCTCTTTGGATAATATATCTTCCTCGCTCTCACTGCCAGATAGCTTTGGGTTATCTGCTTCTTCCTCATCCTCTTCAAGCACTATTTCATCTATATCGTCCAAGTTATCTTTCAAATCAGATATATCAAAATTTTCTTGTGTCGGCTGGACGACATCCGGGTTTATCTCACTCACATCTTCCACTTCTTCTTCTGTTTGCTCATCTTCTATTTGCAACTCATCATTTATTTGTTCATCATCGCTTTCATCAAGTAACTCTTTGACCTCTTGAATATCTTCTTTGTCAAGTATGGCTGTATTTGCATCTTCATTTTCTGCTGTATCTTCTGTCGATATAGCATTATCTTCATGGTCAGACTTTATGCTCTCTTCATCATCTATGAATAAATCCTCATCAAGCGACAATTCCTCCTCTTTATCTATATCTTCTTCATTTTGGTCACTTTGCAAACTTTTTATATCCAAATCTTCATCATCAGTTTTCTCCTCGGTATCTACATCACTTGTTTCATCTTCATGAGCTTCATCATTATTTGCTTTTTTGCTAGATATATTTTCATCCCCATCTTCATCAACTTTACCCAATTCCAATTCATCCATCAAGAATTCCTCTTTTTCTTCAGTCAAATCATCAATTTCATCTACAATTTTTTCTTCTTCGATCTTTTCTTCTATGGTTTTATTTATCTCCAAAACAGTTTCTATAATACTTTGAAAGTCACTCGGTAAAAAAGGTTTGGTTAAAATATATTTATATCCCTCAGGTTTTTGTGTACCTTTGGAGCCGATAAAAACCAATTCATCACATCCTGTTTTTTCTTTTAAAAGTTCAGTGTCTATCTCTTTTGAAACTTCATCATCAACAAAAACAATATCTCTTTTTTTCTCTTCAACTTCGGTTATATCATTTACCTCTTCTATTTCATAGTCATATTTTTTGGCTGTTAAATTGATAAGCTTGGATACTGATGAGTTATTGTTGATAAGTAAAATTTGCATATTTTCTCTCCAAAGTTTTATTTGTTATTCATTTTATAATAAAATAGTTTAAAATAGTATATATAAATGGTTTAGTGCATCTAAAAATTCTCTTTTAAAGATATACATCATTGAACCAAGTACGGCAGTCAATACCATAAAAGATACAGCTATTTTTATGGGAAACCCGACAACCAAAAGATTAAATTGTGGCATTGTTTTCATAAGCATACCAAAGATAACATCACTCAAAAGTGAAAGAGCAATGATAGGAAATGAGATAACAAACCCCAAAACAAACATATTGGCAACTGCTTTTGATATATAATGCCATACGGATATATCAGGATAAAAACCACCGAGTGATATATAGCCTATGCTTTTACTCAAAAAAATGAGTATCAAATGGTCTCCATTGAAAGCCAAAAGTATCAACAGCGCCAAAAGCATTATAAATCTACCGATAACCGGCGAATTTACCCCTGTCATCGGGTCAATGCTGCTTGCAAGTGAAAAACCCATAACAAACGATATCTGTTCGCCCGCAACTCCCAGTGCTCCAAATATTATCTGTAAAATTGTACCGCTTACAAGCCCCAAAAAAAGTTCACTAACAAATGCCAATGAAAGTGTTATGATATCAAAATTTTGTATCTGAAGTGTAGCATTTGGAAATAAAAAAATAGTAACAAAAAAGGCAAAAAGTGTCTTGATATTCATGGGGATGGAACCATACGAATAAAAAGGAAAAAAAGCCATTACTCCGCTGATTCTGGTAAACAGGAGCAAAAAGATGATTGCATTGTTGGCATTAATCAATTGCAAAAATTCCACCTATTTCTCCCTTATAAGATTTGCCTCTTTCAGTCTGTATATTTTATCACATTTTTTTGCCAAATCCTCATCATGTGTCACTAAAAACAAAGCTGCATCTTTATCGTATATATAGTCAAATATGGCCTCTATGACATTTCTTGCATTTTGTCTGTCAAGATTGCCGGTCGGTTCATCGGCAAATACTATTTTTGGCTGTTTTGTAAGTATCCTTGCTATCGATACTCTTTGCTGCTGCCCACCTGAGAGTTCGGTAACTTTTTTATTTAAAATATTTTCTATACCAAAAAGTTTTAAAAGATTTATATCTATTTTTTTGTTTGTAAGTATAGAGGAGAGTTCAATATTTTCATAAGCACTAAAACCGTTAAAGAGATAATGGGCTTGAAAAATGATACCAATATCTTCCCGTCTAAGCCTGAGCAATTCATCATCTTTTAAATCATATATATCTTGGGAATCTATATAAACTTTACCACTGTTTGGCTTGAGCAGAGTTGAAAGAATATGTAAAAGTGATGATTTGCCACTGCCGCTTATGCCCAAAACGGCTATACTTTCTTTTTTATCGAGCGAGAGATTTACATCACAAAAGAGAGGATATTCAAAAGAGTGAGATATACCTTCGCATTTAAGAAGTATATCATCACTCTTTTTGGATTGTGAGCTACTAAACAAAGCCTTTCCCTTCTTTGTTTGTTTTCAAGTTTCTCACAACCGCATTATACTACAATTTATTTTAATTGTTCAGCAACTTCAGCTGCAAAATCGCAACCTTTTTTCTCCAAGCCCTCTCCAAGTTCAAATCTGACATACTCAACTATTTCAATCTTTCCGCCAAACTCTTTTGATTTTTCTTCTAAAACTTGTTCAACAGTTTTTTTGTCATCCATTACATAAAATTGGCTAAGAAGTGTCAATTCCTGATCAAGCAAAGTATTGTCAGCAATAAATCTCTCCATTTGTCCCGGAATTATTCTATCCCAAATTTTTTCAGGTTTTCCCTGAGCTTTTAAAGCTTCTTCAAGCTCTTTTTTTGCTTCAGCCAAAACTTCATCTGTAAGTTGAAGTCTGCTTGCATACTTTGGAACATGCTTTAAAGTTTTACCAAGTCTTTTTAGCTCTTCATTTTGCTTTTCAACTTCAGCTTTAAGTGCTGCAGTCTCTTTTTCAACAAATTCAGGGTCTAACTCTTTATAGCTTATAAATTTTGGCTTCATAGCTGCCGCATGCATAGCAATATTTTTAAGTAAACTTGCGGCTTTTTTGGCTACTTCTTCATTTTCACAAACTGCTCCAAGGATTACACCGACTCTACCGTTTGAGTGAGCATAGCCGTTAACAACTCCGTTTTCTTTGGCTTTTATGGTAGCAGTTCTTCTAAATACCAAATTTTCACCGATTGTAGCTATTTGAGTATTAAAAAACTCTTCAAAAGTTGTACCGTCAATCTCTTTTGTTTTTATCTCATCTATATCTTCCGTTTCACACTTTTGAGCAAACTCTGTAACTTTTTTGGTTAAATTTATAAAATTTTCATTTTTTGCGACAAAGTCAGTCTCAGAGTTTATCTCTGTCATTGTAGCTACTTTAAAATCATCACTTACAACAACACTTACCAAACCTTCGCTGGCAAGTCTGTCAGATTTTTTAGCTGCTTTTCCAAGACCTTTTTCTCTTAGGATATCCATCGCTTTTTGAATATCACCGTCTGTTTCACTAAGAGCTTTTTTGCAGTCCATCATGCCCGCACCACTCATTTGTCTGAGTTCTTTTACCAATGCTGCGCTAATTGCTGCCATCACTATTCTCCTTCTTCGCTCTTGGTTTCTTCTTTTGCATCACTCTCTTTGGTTTCAGACTCTTCTTCTGCTGCCTCTTGTGTACTCTCTTCACTTGCTTCTGCAGTCGGCACAGCTTCTTCATCTTCCTGATCTTGAGCCAATATCTCTTTTCCTTCTATGATAGCTTCACACATTTCTCTACAAAAAAGCTGGATGCTTCTTATGGCATCATCATTTCCCGGAATCGGATAATCAATTACATCCGGATCACAGTTTGTATCTATAGGAGCAACAACCGGGATACCCAGTCTGTTTGCCTCTTTTACCGCAATTTTTTCTTTGACCGTATCTATAACAAAGACCATATCAGGTGCACCCTTCATATCTTTGATACCGCCAAGATAATTCATCAATTTTTCTTTTTTTCTTTTTAAAACAAGGGCTTCTCTTTTTGTTAAAAGATCAAGCTGCCCCTCTTCTTCCATTTTTTGGATAACTTCAAGCTTTCTTATGGATTGTTTGATAGTTTGAAAGTTTGTAAGCATACCACCTAGCCACCTATGATCAACATAAGGCATACCGCATTTGGTAGCATACTCTTTGATAGCCGCATTTGCTTGTTTTTTTGTACCTACAAAAAGGATAGTCTTACCCTCTGCCGCCGCATCTCTTACAACATTGTAAGTATATCTGAAATATCTCAAAGTCTTTTGTAAGTCTATGATGTAGATATTTTTTCTTTCACCAAAGATATATTTCTTCATCTTTGGATTCCATCTTCTTGTCTGGTGCCCGAAGTGAACACCGCACTCCAATAGGTCCTTCATAGTAACCATATGTTTCTCCTTCGTTTTTTGGTTTATCCTCCACACCCATCAACGCTAAATGCGCAACCTTCAAGGATTGGTGTGTGTGAGATTAAGGAATGGATTATACTGTTTTTTTCATTAAAATACTTTTAAATGTAAAATTAACCAAATAGTAATTTGATTTATTAATAATTATATTAATTTTTCTCCTATAATGCCGATGTGCAAACTACAGATCGCATTGCAAAAAATATTTTAATCAATAATAACACTTTAAGAAAGTTTCAGATAAAGTTTTACGGATTTTATCTAAACAACAGTATGACATATGCTCAAATATAGTTTAGAATTAGAATTCTAGAAGGGTTTGTTTGCGTAGTTTTATAGTTTTAGCAATTATTTTTATCCTGGCTATTGCAAATATAATAGCTATTAATTATTATAACAAAACTTTTACTGTTGCCACTTCTGTTTTTATAGCTTTTTTGGCTCTTTGCTTTTCTTGTTACAGCTATTTTAAATATAAGCAACAAAACAAATATCCTGAACTTTCCAGTCTTCCCGGACGAGACTCTTTGCTAAAAAAACTAAAACAATTCCAGGGGAAAAAACCAAAAGCTCTTATTCTTATAAATATAGACTCTTTTGAGGATATAAATGACTTTTTCGGATATGATTTTGGCGATAAAGTTTTGCAAGAGATTTCTAAATGGCTCCAGAAACATTTACCGGATTCCGATTCGGAACTATACAAACTTGAAGCAGATAATTTTGCAATTTTTACACAAAAGTATTACAATGACAAAGAGTTGAAC
>JALVWW010000339.1 GCA_027023175.1 Campylobacterales bacterium | reverse complement strand
CGGATAACCCTGAAGGTATTTGGGACTTGGGACCTGCAGGTAAAAAAGCCATGATAGGAAGAGTAAGAACAGTTGAGGGCTTGAGACCCGGAACTATCTGCTCATCTTGGAGTTTTGGTCACTGGGCGTATGGCTCAAGAGATGTTGTTGTAGATGGAAAGCTTATCAAAGGTGAGAAGGCTAGAGAGAGTGGAATCTGCACCAACGCAGCCTTGACAATAGACAGTGGACTAAAAAATTCAACTTTGGAAGATTTGGTAGGTGGGTCAGCAGTATTTTACGACTCATTTGTCGGACTTCAAAAAGTTTAACATTTGTGTATCTGTCGGTATTTGCCGACAGATACACTCAAAAGGATAAGAAATGTATAGAAAAACTGTTTTTATATTGTTTGTATTACTGTTTTCTATAATGGCTTTGGCATCTAATTTTTCAAAGCTTCCTGGGCCGATACAAAAAAGCTTGCATAAATATTATAAAAGTCAAAAGATAACGGTAGTATCAGTCAAAAGAAAAAGTGGTAAATATACTATCATTATTCAATATGATTCCGGCAAAGACAAGGTGATAGTAACCAAAAAAGGTAAAATTTTAAGCATAAGTGATTATTTGGGAGATATGCAACCATCCGGAGGCTGTTAGAGGGTATTTGTATAGTTGACCTTACACGATATGTTACATTCATACACATCAAATATGATGTAATGCAAGTCAAATACCCCTTTCTTTCTTCCTCCCATTTTGAGCTTGAAAGTGTAGGGTCAGCTATATAAAATTAATCAAGGGAAGAAATGAAACTTATAAAATATATATTTATCTTACTTGCAGTGATAGCTACGCTATCTTCAGCTTCATATATAACTGTATGTCAAAGCTGTCACGGTAAAAATTTTGAAAAAAGGGCTCTTGGCAAGTCAAGAGTTGTCAAAAATCTCAAAAAAGAAGAAATAGCCAAAAGACTTAGATACTTTAAAACTTCAAACTCTATTATGAAAAGATTTGCTTCGCCTCTTAGTGACAAACAAATAAACCAGATAGCAAATGTATTTGGGAAATAATAGTTCTTTCTCGTATCTTGCTATCAAAATATCTTGATATATGCATACCTTTATGATATAATTATCCCAAAAAAAGGTTTTATCATGGAGACATTTCTTAAGACCATCGGTGCTTTAAATGATGAAACAAGGCTTCGAATCCTTCGTTTTATAGATATAAATAAAAAAGTTTGTGTTTGTGATGTTGAAAACTCTTTTGATATGATTCAGTCACGAGTATCGAGGCATTTGAAGATATTAAGAGAGGGTGGATTTTTAAAGGTTGAAAGGATAGGCCGCTGGGCATATTACAGCATACGTGAGCCTTTGGATGAGTTTAGAAAAAGTATTTTAAAAGAGATGAGTTATCTTGATATGCCTGTGCCTCCTTTGAAAGAGGTTTGCGACGACAAAGAGTGTGATAAATGATACTTGCGGCTACTCTTTTTTTTATAACACTTTTTTTTGTAATATGGCAACCAAAAGGGCTGCAGATAGGTACAACCGCTGTGATAGGTGCGGTACTTGCATATCTTTTGGGTGTTGTTGATTTTAAGGATATCTTAGCGGTAACCGGTATAGTCTGGGATGCTACTTTGGCATTTGTGGGTATCATTTTACTCTCTATGGTGCTTGATGAGATAGGGTTTTTTGAGTGGTGTGCTATCAAAATGGCAAGGCTGTCAAAAGGCAGCGGTAATTTGATATTTGTTTACTCTTTGCTTCTTGGCTCTTTTGTTTCAGCTCTTTTTGCCAATGATGGAGCTGCTTTGATACTTACTCCCATACTTTTGGCGAAGATGAAAGTATTGAAGTTAAACGCAAAGACTATCGTAGCTTTCTTACTCGCAGGCGGATTTATAAGCGATAGTGCATCATTGCCTTTTGTCTTTTCAAACTTGACCAATATAGTAACAGCGGACTTTTTTCATATAGGGTTTGTAGAGTATCTAAAAAATATGATAATTCCCTTTATAGTCAGTGTGGTTGCTTCCATTTTATTTTTATGGTTGATTTTAAGAAAAGATATACCAAAAAAGATTGATATAACCCTATTAAATGATCCCAATGAAGTTTTAAAATCAAAAAAACTTTTTTATTTTAGTTGGTTTTTTTTAGTTCTGCTTTTAACAGGATATATTGTAGGAGATATTTACAAAATTCCGGTTAGTTTTTTTGCCTTGGGCGGCGGTATAGTTTTTTTATGGATTGCTAGTGTCAATAAAAGTGTCAATTTTTCAACTATTATGAAAACTGCTCCATGGCAAATAGTTTGGTTTAGTATAGGGCTTTATATCGTTGTGTATGGGCTTAAAAATGCAGGCTTGACAGACTATCTAAGTTTAATACTTAAAGATTTGCTTCAGTATGGAGACAAGATAGCTATCATAGGTACAGGTTTTTTAAGTGCGATTTTGAGTGCGGTGATGAATAATCTACCAACAGTTATGATAATGGATATAGCTTTAAAAGATGTACCAAACCATACTTTGGCATTTGCCAATATTGTAGGATGTAACTTGGGACCAAAAATGACTCCTTTTGGAAGTTTGGCTACACTTTTGTGGCTGCATGTATTAAATAAAAAAGGTGTAAAGATAACATTTTGGCAGTATAGCAAATTTGGACTTTTGATAACTCCGCCGGTTTTGCTAATGGTATTGTTAATAGGGGTCAGATGACAGTGCTGTTGCTACTACTTGCTACCTAAAAGGAAAAATAGTGAAAAAAGTTTTGGTAATGTGTACGGGAAACAGTTGCAGGAGTATTATAGCTGAAGCATTGATAAACAAGTATATCGATGGAGTCAAAGCTTTTAGTGCCGGAGTCAAGCCAAGTGGTAAAGTCAACCCCTATGCAAAAAAAGTCTTGGAAGAAAATGATTGTTGGGATGATAATTGTCACTCAAAACATTTAGATGAAGTTTTGGATATTGACTTTGACCTGGTCGTTACGGTTTGTGACCATGCAAAAGAGAGTTGTCCTGTGTTTCCCAAACCTGTAAAAAAGATACATATCGGTTTTGATGACCCCGATGGAAAAGAGTATGAAGAGTTTGTAAAAACTTTTGATGAGATAAAAAAGAGGCTACTTCCAAAAGTAGAGGAGGTATTAGACAATGGGTAGAATATTTTCTTATCCCAAATTATATTACAAAATTTTGGGACAAACAAAATATAAAGTTAAATTATAAAATTAAGCTTGTCTTTACATTATATATAAAAAATGGTACAATTAATGATATTTTATATGTATGAAAAGGGGAAGAGATGTATAAAAATCTATCTATTGGTAAAAAGATACAGATACCTATCATGTTGGTTATTTTGCTTGGCTTTGTGGTTTTTACTCTTAGAGAGTATTCAAGTATAGGGGATTTAAAACGTGATACTTACATTGAACAGTCTAGAAATTTTAATATAGCTCTAAATGATCAAATAACAGCCAAAAAAAATGTATGGATAACCAATGCCATGCTATTGGCAAAAAATAAAATGATTATAGATGCACTTTTGGCAAATGATAGGATAGAGCTTGAGAGGATACTTGCAGGAATAGGAAAGCTTTACAAGGAAAACACCCCCTTTAAAAAAGTAAATGTTCATATAGTGAGTAAAAATTTAAAGTCTATTATAAAGTCATGGAACCCTAAAAGTCACGGTGAAAAGGTGAACCTAAAATCATACAATAAAGTTTTAGCAAGCAAAAAACCGCTTGTAACATTTGAAGAATCATCAAAAGGTTTAAGACTTAGAAGTGTATTCCCGGTATTTAACAGTGGGGAATTGATAGCTTTGCTTGATTTTAGCGGAGGTATAAACAACTTTGGCGGAGCACTGAAAAAAAACAAGATAGATTTTTTATACTTTTTGGATAAAAACTTTGCATCAATGATGAAAAAGATAAAATACAAAAAAGAGGGATATCCTCTCTCAAGTACCAAACATATAGATAAAGAGTTTTTAAACTATGTTTTATCAAGTAATTTTAGTTTGAAAAAAGCTATAAATGACAAATATCTAATAGACAACCACTATTTTACAAAAGCTTATCCTCTTAAAAGGTTTGACGGCATCACCGTCGGATATGCCCTGATGGGGATGAAAAGTGAAATTATCAATAAATTAATTGATTCAAATATTTCACAACTCAAAGAGCAGATTGTGCTTATAGGTATCATTGACCTTCTTATCTTGTTGATCATACTCTTTATGGTAAACAAAATAGTGATAAAACCCATAAATAACTTAGCCAGAGTAAGTCAGGAGCTAGCCGAGGGAGACGCTGACCTTTCAAGAAGAATAGATATAAAATCAAATGATGAGATAGGAAAAGCCATCCACAACTTCAACCAATTTATTGAAAAAGTTGAAGAGATAGCAAAAGGGGCTGAAGAGGAAGCCAAGATAGCAAATGAAGCAGAAAAAGAGGCAAAAGTTAATCTCAAAAAAAGCAAACTCTTCACATCTTTGGCGGACAACCTTATAGAAGGTTCCGTACATGATGCAAGTGATCTCCAAGAGTCTTTGACAAACAATATGGAGAGTATAGCAGATATAAACAAGATAAATGATAGTACTGAAAATATAGTAAGCGAAGTACAATCAAGTGTAAGTGACCTTGTTGACAATATCAATGCTATTGCCCAAATGATGCACACAGCCAGAGAAAGTTCGGAGCAGGTAAATGAAAATGTTGAAGAGATAAGCAATGTAATGTCTCTTATAAAAGATATATCAGACCAAACCAATCTGCTTGCACTAAATGCTGCCATTGAAGCAGCTCGTGCGGGAGAGCATGGAAGAGGTTTTGCTGTGGTTGCAGATGAGGTAAGGAAATTGGCTGAGAGAACCCAAAAAGCCACAGGAGAAGTCGAAGCCAATATCAACATACTAAAACAAAACTCAAATGAAATGCTCGAAAGTAATGAAAAGACTGAGCAAATTACTACCGAATCAACCGAAAAACTAAGTGAATTTACCAGTACCTTAGACAGTCTCATTGAAAGCTCAAGAGTAACCAAGAAGAAAAATGAAGATATAGCAAATGAGCTTTATTTGACACTTGTAAAGATAGACCATATGATATTTAAATCAAAAGGCTACCAGGCTATATACAGAGAAAACGGCAGTGTGCAGTTTGATGATGAGAACAGTTGCAGATTTGGAAAATGGTATACCAGTGCCGAGATAGTAAAAGAGTATGGAAAACTCCCTTCTTATCCGGCCATTGCAGACCCTCATAAAAATGTCCACCATATCATAAAAGAGATACTTCAATACATTAAAACCAATCAAACTATAGAAAAAGCTGATGAGATTTTGGCTTTGGTCAAAGATTGGGAGAAAAATTCCAGTGAACTCTTCAATATGCTAAACCAACTATTAAGAGAAAAAAAGAGCCAATAGCTTAAAATACCTTTTTGACTATCTCCCCAATAGAGCACTTTCTAT
>JALVWW010000338.1 GCA_027023175.1 Campylobacterales bacterium | reverse complement strand
CTTGGAAATATAGGTATATATATCTCTTCTCATCAAACAACCAACCTCTCTTTGGCGGAGCTTGGCGGAGCTGCTATCATAATGTTGATATTTTTTAAGATTTCAGCTTTTCCTTTTCAGTCTTGGATGCTAGATGTGTATGATGGTGCCCCCTTACCTGTTACAGGATTTATGGCTGCAACTTTTAAGATAGCTATTTTTGGATTTTTACTTAGACTTATAGTTGTGGACTTTGATACTATTTCGTATGTTTGGCATCAACTTTTTTACTGGATAACCATACTTACTATCATCTATGGAAGCTTTTTGGCAACTATTCAAAAAAGTATAAAAAGGATGTTAGCATCATCTAGTATAGTTCATACCGGATATATGCTTATAGCCATCTCTTCTATACAAGAGGTCGGAGTAAAAGCGACGATTTCTATCATATTTTATCTAGTAGCATACTTTTTATCGGCTATCGGTTCGTTTGGACTTTTATCATATATAACTTCCGATGAGAGACTAAGGATCACTTATGATGACTTTAAGGGTTTTGCAAAAGATCACCCTTATATGGCTGCCATGATGACGGTTTTTATGTTTTCATTGGCAGGAATCCCAGGAACTATGGGTTTTATAGGAAAGTTTTATATCTTTACTTCAGCTATTGAAGCACACAACTATATACTGGCAGTTATAGGAATATTAGCAACTTTTATATCTATTTATTACTATTTTAAACTAATTGCCGTAATGTATTTTTATGAAAGACCACAAATGAAGAATGCCCCAAAATTAAAGGGTTTGAGTCCGAAAGTTATAGGTATAGTTGCACTTTTACTTTTATGGGGTGGACTTGGAAATTCTCATGTGTTATTTGTCCCCGGAGTTGATTTTCTGATAAATTTAGCACAAACTTCATACAACTCACTTATTTTGCCGTTTAAATAGAGAATACCTTTAAACTTTTAGTCCACTTTTGACGATAATAGGATATAATATTTTGACTTTATATTTAAAGGATCTATTTTGTTTAATGGAGCAAATATACTTATAACAGGCGGAACAGGGAGTTTTGGGAAAAAATATACTCAAATTTTACTTCAAAAATATAAACCCAATAAGATCATTATATATAGTCGAGATGAGCTAAAACAGTATGAAATGGCACAAAAGTTCAATGATAAATGTATGAGGTATTTTATAGGCGATGTAAGAGATCTTAGTAGGCTTGAAAAGGCTATGGATGGAGTTGATTATGTGATACATGCCGCAGCTTTAAAGCATGTGCCGATAGCTGAATACAACCCAATGGAGTGTATAAAGACAAATGTAATGGGAGCAGAAAATGTTATAAATGCCTCTATAAAAAATCATGTCAAAAAAGTCATAGCCCTTTCAACTGACAAAGCCGCAAATCCTATCAACTTATACGGTGCGACCAAGTTGGCATCAGACAAGCTTTTTATAGCTGCAAACAACATAAAAGGCTCTCAAGATACTATCTTTTCAGTTGTTAGGTATGGCAATGTCGTAGGAAGCAGAGGTAGTGTAGTGCCGTTTTTCCAAAAATTGCTCAGAGAAAATGCAAAAGAGATACCTATAACAGATCCAAATATGACTAGGTTTTGGATAACATTAAGGCAGGGTGTTGAATTTGTTTTAAAAAATTTTGAGAGGATGCAAGGGGGCGAGACATTTATCCCTAAAATTCCTTCTATGAAGATGACTGACTTAGCAAGTGCATTAGCTCCAAATATACCACAAAAAATTATAGGCATAAGACCCGGAGAAAAACTCCACGAAGTTATGGTGCCAAAGGATGACAGTAGGTTAACTTTAGAGTTTGAGGATCATTATGTTATAAAACCCTCTATAACTTTCACAAAGCAGGTCGATTTTAAGAGAAATTTATTAGGTGAAGTTGGTAAAGAGGTTGAGGTAGGCTTTGAGTATAGCTCAGATAAAAACCATCTATGGCTTGATAAAGATAGACTACTAAAGATGATTGAAGAATAGTCAAAAATTTGATAAAATTATCTCATAAAGGTATTTAGATGAGAAAAGAAAATATAATAAATAAATTAAAAAAAATTCGCTATAAGTATGAACAAGAAGGTGTTATAATATTGGGAATCTTTGGTTCTTATGTCACAAATAAAGCAGACAAAAATAGTGATATAGATATATTGATAGAAACTACCCCTAAGTTTTTAAAAAGATATAAAGGTTTTAGGAGTTTTTCAAGATTGGACGATATAAAAAAAGAGTTAAAACACTATTTTGGAAAAGAGGTAGATTTTATAGATAAAACCGGTTTGAAACAACATAACAATACTTATATATTGGAACATACACTATATGTATCCTAGTGATAAATTTGTAAGAATTGTATCTATAAAGAGTAAAATTGAAGATATTTTTACTATTGTCAAAAGGCATAAAAGTATAACCAATGCTCTTAATGATATAGAAGGACAACCTGCTATTTTAATGCTTCTTGTCTCGATATCGGAGCAATTTGCCAAACTTAAAGAAAAAAACTCCAAAATTTTAGAAAATTTTGATATAGAAGATATAAAAGGATTGACTTCGGTAAGAAATTTTATAGTACATGATTATGACGGTATAAATTTATCTATTATCGAAGATGATTTAAGAGAAAATATGCCAAGAATTTTAGAAATTATCAAAGAGATAACAAAAGAGCAATGATACCATACTCTACTCAATTCATAGATGAAGATGATATAAAAGCTGTTGTTGAGGTTTTAAAAAGTTCTCATTTGACTCAAGGCAGGAGTGTAGAGAGTTTTGAAAAGGCTATAAGCGAGTATGTGGGGATAAAAAATGTAGTAGTTTTCAATTCGGCTACTTCAGCTCTGTTCGCACTTTATAGCTCTATTGGTATAGGATGTGATGATGAGGTGATAACAACTCCTATCACATTTGCGGCTACTTCAAATATGTTTGTAGCTTTGGGTGCAAAACCACTTTGGTGCGATGTAAAACCTGATGGCAATATGGATGAAAATAGCATAGAAAAACTTATTACCCCCAAAACTAAAGCGATAGTGGCGGTTGATTTTGGAGGTAAGCCAGTAGAGCACAAAAAGATACAAAATATTGCTAAAAAATATAACTTGTTATATATAGATGATGCTTCTCATGCCTTTGGAAGTGAGCTTGACGGACAAAAAGTAGGTAGTTTTGCTGATGCAACTATTTTTAGCTTTCATGCGATAAAACCTTTTACTACAGGAGAGGGCGGATGTGTAGTAACTGATGACAATAAACTTGCCGATAAACTTAGACTGTTTCGCTCTCACGGTATTATAAAACAAAAATTATACAAAAGCGATATGATACAAATGGGTTATAACTTTAGAATGACGGAGTTTCAAGCTGCTCTTGGACTTTCACAAATAAAGAAGGTGGATAGTTTTATAAAAAAGCGAAATGAGATAGCTATATACTATGATGAGAGATTTAAAGAGAGCAAATTTTTCACTACCCAAAAGATAGGGCAAAATCAAAAAAGCTCAAGACACTTATATCCCATCAACCTTGCTCCTTCTTTTAGCCAAAAAAAAGAGGAGATATTTAAAGAGTTGCAAAAAAAAGGCTTGGGTGTTCAAGTGCATTATAAACCCATATACCAAAATAGCTTTTATATAAAAAAGTTTGGAAAAATGAGCCTAAAAAGTGCAGAGGAGTTTTATAAAAGTGAGATAAGTATTCCGTGCCATCAAAAGATGACATTGGAAGATGCCAAGTTTGTAGCTGATATAGTTTTAAAAGTTATAGCATAAGCAGGAAATATTTATATGAAAAATATCTGTATCATTCCAGCACGAGGTGGAAGCAAAAGAGTACCTAAAAAAAATATAAAATTATTTTGTGGAAAACCACTCATTGCCTACTCCATAGAGACGGCCATTGAGAGTAAGCTTTTTGATAAGGTAGTTGTTTCAACAGATGATGAGGAGATAGCAAAAGTATCGAAAAGTTATGGTGCGGAAGTTTTAAAAAGACCCAAAGAGTTAGCTGATGATATGACTCATGTCGGTGCGGTTATAGAGCATACGATAGATACACTACAAAAAAATGGTGAATATTATGATTATTTATGCATGATATATGCAACAGCTCCATTTTTGCAAAAGGAGTATATCACAAAAGGGTATGAAGCTTTAAAAGATAGCAATGCCTGTGTGAGTTTTAGTGTGACAAACTTTGAGTATCCGATATGGAGAAGTTTTAAGATAACAAAAGATAACAGATGCGAAATGTTTTGGAAGGAAAATTTTCCAAAAAGAAGTCAAGATTTGCAAGAGGCTTATCATGATGCAGGACAGTTTAGCTGGGAAAAGATAGGGTGCAAAAGTAGCGATGTTGCTTTTGGAAAAGATTCTATCCCCATTGTTTTACCACGATATCTTGTGCAAGATATTGATACTTTGGAGGATTTTAAAAGAGCGGAGTTAATGTATAAAACTCTTTTTCCAAATAAGTTTGATAAATGGAACAGCATAAAACAAAAAACTCACAATTCACAAAATCTTGTGGGTTTTAAGCAAAGAGAGATATTTTGGCTTAGATTGGGACAAAATATCGGGAGTGAAGAGTATGGCAAGGGAAATGAGTTTCAAAGACCTGTTTTGATAATAAAAAGACTTACCAAGGATATTTTTATCGGTATCCCGTTAACATCGCAATTTAAAAATGATAATGACTATTTTCACATGATTTCTTATGAGAGTAAAAAAGGCATAAAACAAAATTGTGCTATGTTATTGCAGTTAAAGAGTTTTGATAGAAAAAGATTAATGGGGAAAATAGCCACTCTTTCAAAAGATCAATTTAACATAATTTTAAAAAAGATAGAAAGATTGATTATCCCCTCCTAGGGTGGAGGGGGCTGCCTTACGGCTAATTGTAGGTACATTATACAATATGAAAAATCAAAAGTCAAGAAGAGAGGATAAAAGTTGAAAATAGTTTTAAAAATTGAAGAAGTTGCAAAATGAATATACTTTTTAGAGCTGACTCCTCCTCGATCATAGGGACAGGGCACATTATGAGAGATTTGGTTTTAGCTAAAAGAGATTTTAAAGATAGTAATGTTGTTTTTGCGGTGCAGAATTTACAAGGAAATGTAAACCATAAAATTATAGAAAATGGTTATAAAATAGAGCTTTTAAAATCAAATGATATAAAAGAGTTAGATGAAGTTATAAAAAAATATAATATTGATATGATAGTTATAGATCATTATGATATAGATTATAAGTATGAAAAACAACTCAAAACTCAAAACTCAAAACTCAAAATTCTTTCTCTTGATGATACTTATGAAAAGCATTATTGTGATATACTTTTAAATCACAATATTTATGCAGATGAAAAAAGATATAAAGGTTTGGTGCCAAAATATTGTGAACTTAGATGCGGAGAAAAATATACACTTTTAAGAGATGAATTTTATAAAGAAAAAGATACAAAAA
>JALVWW010000337.1 GCA_027023175.1 Campylobacterales bacterium | reverse complement strand
TTGGCGGTGCCAAAGAGGTTGAAAATATATCTTTTTTTTCAAGCTGTAATTTTAGCTCATTTTTACTTAATTTTTTATCAGAGATTTGAAGTAAAAAGCTTACCATCATTCTTATCTGAGAACGCAAAAAACCGTTTGCTTCAAAATAAAACACATATAAGTCTTTGTATCTATAAAAATTGGCCTTGTAAATCTCTCTTGTAAAATTTTTTGTATCACTTCCGCATTTTTTAAAATATTCAAAATCATGTTTGCCTTCAAAAAGTTTGATACAATTTTTTATACTCTTAGTATCTATATTGTCTAAAAAAGTTACATAAGGATTTAAAAAAACAGATGGCTTTTTTGTAGAGACAATATATCTGTAAACTCTGCTTTTGGCGTCATATCTGGCATGGAAATCTTTGTGTGTTTGTTCTATTTTTTTTATATTTATACTAGGATACAGTATCTTATTTAGAGAAAATTTCAATCTGTTTAAATCACTCCAGTATAATGGGATATCCAAATGTATGACCTGTCCGAGCGCATGGACACCTTTATCGGTTCTGCCGCTTGCTGTTGGAATATTTTGAATATTTAAGACTTTAAGTGCTTCTGCTATTCTTCCGGCTATCGTATTGGTAGTCTCTTTTTGGATCTGATATCCTTGAAACTTGCTTCCGTCATATTCAAGAGTTATCTTTACTCTCACTTGAAAATCTCCCTTCGTGAGATAGATGTAGAGGTGGGAAGGTGTAAAGGAGTAAAGAAAAAACTTGATATAACCAAGCCCTAGTAAGCAGATAGAAGCTTTAAGCTCCTTTACCCCTTTACGCCTATCCCCCTTTATACCTTATTTAGTATCTTTTTAAAATCTTTCTTTTAAAAAATATCAGGGATGACACAAGTGTCATCAATGGAACAATGATAAGGCTCAATATGGGATTGATAGATATGAGATAATACATAATGACATAGTATGAAAAAATTGTTGCAAATATATAGATATATACATTGCTTCTTTCATATCTGGGATTGAATATTCCTATACTTATAGCTATCAAAAAGGCAAATAGCGGAAAAACCGAAATCAATATAAAAGTTGCAAAATCTTTTGCCCTTCCTTTGTCTTTTAGTGCTTTGAGCCAATAGGACAAAATGCCTTTGCTTTGAGTAATTTCAAGGTTTTTGTTATTGTATATTTTCATGGTTTTATAATCTGTCTGTTTTATGGCATCTTTTTCGATAACAAAGGCTTTACCGTTTTTCAGATTTAGATTTAAAGTGCCTTTTGTATTTTTTATAACTGCACTGTTTGATATGATAAAATCCTCTTTGTTTTTATCTTTGGAGTACATAATAATATCTTGAAAACTGTTTTGCTTGTTTGATTTGTTTATAAAAACCAGCCAATTTGAAAACTTTTGTCCAAATTCCATCGCAGTTATGTTGAGTTTGGCTTCGGCTTTTTTGATATCTACAAAGTTTTTATACAGTTGTTTGGAAATGGGTACCAAAAACAGAGCATTAACAAGTAAAAAAAGAGAAGTTATCAAAGAGAGTATAAAAAATATTTTTACTATTTTGTTTGGAGAAACACCAAAAGAGAATATCACACTTATTTCATTGTCTTTTGACATTTTTACAAGGCTCAAAGCTATAGCTATGAAAAAAACCAAAGGAAAAGTGTAGATAATAATCCTTGGAAGAATAAAAAGATAAAGCTCTCCGAGTTCTAAAAATGTAACTTTTATGATAGCTGTGATTTGTGCTATTTTTATAAAGTATATTATTGAGACCATAAAAAAAAGTGTAAAAAATATTGGATTAAATGATTCGGTAAAATTTTTGAGGATATATTTGCTTATTTTAGTCATTGATACAGCCACTCTATGAAATTTAAAAAATAATCATCAAACATAAATGTTAAAAACAGAGCCATTGCCAAAAATGGGATAAAAGGAAGCTGTAAATTTTTTCTGCCTGCTATCAAAAAAACCGGTAGTGCTATAACGGCTGATAAAAATATGGCAAATAGACCCAGTTTTACTCCAAGCATCGCTCCTATGGTAGCAGCTATCATTATGTCAGCTTCTCCAAGAGCCTCTTTTTTTATAATAAACGATACATAAAATCTCAAAAGTGTAAAACCTCCTGCAAAAAGAAGAGCATTGGTAAAAGAGGTGAGAATAGTGCCGCTAAATATTGACAAAGTGAGTGCCAAGAGGTTTAAACTGTCCGGAACCGCTTTGTATCTGAAGTCTATAACCGAAAGAGCCAAAAGAAGATCAAATACGGATGCAACTATCAAAGCATCTGTAAAATTTTCTACTTTTAAATAGGAGAGTACAAATATAAAAGTGCTTAATAGTTCAACCAAAGGGTACTGAAACGAAATCTTCTCTTTGCAGTAGTAACATTTGCCTCCTAGCATAATATATGACAGCAAAGGTATATTGTGCCACCACTTTAGAGGTTTGCCGCAACTTGTGCAGTGGGAAGCAGGAAATGCAATGTTTTCATCTTTTGGTATTCTGTATATGAGTACATTTAAAAAAGAGCCAATAGATAGTCCTAAAAGTGCAAATATTATTATATAAATCAAAGACATCAAATACCGCCGAAATTTCTTTTTATATTTTTAAAATTTTTTATAATGTCATCGAACTCTTTTGTGCTAAAATCAGGCCATAATGTATCTGTAAAGAAAAGCTCACTGTAGGCATTTTGCCAAAGAAGAAAGTTTGAGAGTCTCTTTTGACCGCCTGTTCGTATAAGTATGTCAACCTCAGGCATATCTTTTGTATCAAGATGACTTTCAATATCCTGAGCTGTAATACTCTCTTTTTTAAGTTTGCAGATTTCGTTGACTGCTCTTGTAATTTCATCTTTTGAACCATAGTTTATGGCAAGAGTTTGAACAAGACCGGTGCATTTTTTTGTTTCATCTATGGTTTTTTGTATTCTCTTTTGTAAATTGGAAGAAAATTTACTCACATCACCTATAATGTTAAATCTTACATTATGCTCAAGATATGTTTTAAGCTCTTTTTTAAGATAATTATCCAAAAGCTTCATTAAAAAGTCAACTTCACTCTTTGGTCTTTTCCAGTTTTCGGTACTAAATGCATACAGGGTCAAAAAAGGCAGGTCTATATCGGATGCATGTATGGTGATATCTCTTACGATATTGGCACCTTTTTCATGTCCGAAAATTCTCTTTTTATCTTTTTTGTTTGCCCATCTGCCGTTACCATCCATGATAATGGCGATATGTTTTATATCATTCAAATCTAACCTTTTAAATCCAGTATGCTTTTAGAGATTCTACACAGCGGTTTTATAGTATTCTCTTTTTTGAAAATAATCTCTTTATATTTATGTTTATCAATAATATTATGATATTTTGACAACAGCGTTACATTGCTGTTTTCGTCTATTATACCACTGAAACATCCAAAATTTTTAAATGCAAAATAATATTGTACTCTTTTTTGATTTAAATTTTGATTTATGATTTTAAATTGCAGAAGCATAGACTCATTATACAAAAAAAGAGGATAGGAAAATATACCGTTTTTGGCACAAAAAAGAAAACTTTTTATCTTCTCTTCGTTTGGAGATACTTGTTTGTTTAGTATATTTTGATAATAGGTTAGTGCATTTTTTGCTTTTAAAGTTTTCACTATTTCTTCAAAAGCCATTTCAAAAGAAAAAAATGAGTTATTTTGAAAAAAATCAGGCAGTTTTAGAAGGTTTGAGAGTGTGATGATGCCATCACTATCTAAAGAGATGATACACCAGTAATGATATCCGACATCCAGAGATTTGTGAGATATACATGTTATTTTCTTATTGTTTACCAAGAGCAAATATCTTTTATAGTCAATCTTTTTATCTACTTTTACAGATACCAAAGGAGAATTTTTAAGTGTAACTTCTTGGTCATATTTTTTCTTAAACAAAGATGTAAAAAAAACTTTCAAAAACTCTTCAATAAGCAAAAATATACTCCTAAAGTGTTTTGGAGAGTTCTAAAATTTTAAATGAAATATTTAATTTCGTATCTTTTTCAAGCTTTGTTGAATGTAGTTTGTTATCTATAAACTCTATCTCATTTGTATCATCTCCAAAACTGTTTTTTTCAGAGATAATGTTTAAACAAACTGCATCTATATTTTTGTTTTGTATCATATTTTTTGCATTGGTAAGGGCACTTTTTTCATCAGTTTCTACTTTGAAACCAACTGTTTTTATACCCATTTTATCCAGACTTTTTAAAATATCTATATTTTTTGTAAGCTCCAAAGAAAAGTCATCACCGATATCCTCTTTTTTTATTTTGCCCGTTTGCCTATTTTTGGGTACAAAATCACTAACTGCCGCAGCCATAAAAAGATATGGAGTTTTTTTGATAAGTTTGGGTGCCTCTTTTTCATTTATATTTGGTTGGCTCATGACACCTTTTTTGGCAACTTCCAGAGTTTTTCCGGTCATTTCAAACATCTCTTTCGAGCTTTGGACATCTATTGTGTATATATTATTTGGAAGTGACTCATCTTTTTTGGTTGCAACAAGACAGACATCACACCCCTTTAAGTACAGGGCTTTGCAAAGAGCTGATGCCATTTTTCCGCTTGAAAAGTTTGAAATATACCTAACATCATCAATTCTCTCTATCGTTCCTCCGCCTGTTACTACAACTCGTCTGTTTTCCCAAAATTCCTCTTTTAAAAGTTCTCTCGCACTTTGATAAAATATCTCCAAAGGCTCTGCCAAAGCTCCAACGCCTACATCATTACAGGCTAAAAGTTTGTTTTGAGTCTCCACTATGATATGACCGAAAACTTTCAGTTTTTTCAAGCTTCCCTGTGTATTTGGGTTTAGATACATGTTTGTATTGGCTGAGGGGGCAATGATGAGAGTTTTATTAAAGGCAAGTATGCTCTCTAGCAAAAGATTGTCAGCAATTCCTGTAGCAATTTTATTGATAGTATTTGCACTAGCGGGTGCTATGACAAATATGTCTGCCCACTTTGCCAAACCTATGTGGTTATTGTCATTTGCCCAACTTTCACTCTCTTTGGTTAGCACTACATTTTGGCTAATAGCCTCAAAAGTTAAAGGTGATATAAACTCTTTTGAGCTTTCACTCATAACAACCCTGACTTTTGCACCGCTTTTTATAAAAAGCCTTATAAGTTCAAGTGTCTTATATATGGCAATACTCCCGGTAACACCTATGGCAATTTTTTTGCCTACCAATAATTTTTCATTTTTCATTTTTAATTTTTAATTCCTCCAAAGAATTTGTAAAAAAAGTTTTCTATTGTTTTTAAAGGGGTTCTGCTGATAGCTAAAGAGCCTTTTTTGACATCCTTTGTCACGGTAGTTCCAGCTGCAATAATTACATCATCTTCTATCACCACGGGAGCCACTATTTGCGTATCGCTTCCTATAAAAACATTTTTACCTATTTTGGTTTTATATTTTGCTTTTCCGTCATAATTACAAGTGATAGTTCCCGCTCCGATATTTGAGCCTTCATCTATATCACTATCCCCAAGATAGCTTAAATGTCCCGCTTTTATACCTTTTAGAGTTGATTTTTTTACTTCGGTGAAGTTTCCTATGTGAGAATTTTCTATAACTGACTTTGGTCTAATGTGAGCCAAAGGTCCTATGGAGGAATTTGTTATAGCACTCTCTTCTATGATGGAGTGGGATTTGATATGAGAGTCTATGATTTTAGAGTATTTATATATACTTACACCGTTTTCTATAACACACTCTCCTTCAAACTCCACTTCACTTTCTATATAGATAGTTTCAGGCAGTCTCATAGAAACTCCGTTTTGCATCAGTCTCTCTTTTATCCTTCGTTGCATGATAACTTCAGCCTCAGCCAAATCTTTTCTGGAGTTTACTCCTTTAAAATCCTCCTCTTTGACAAAAATAGGCTTGAGAGTTTTACTATCTTTTTTTGCCATCTCTATAATGTCTGTCAGGTAATACTCTTTTGAGAGGTTTTGATTGCTCAGTTTTGGGATATAGTTTTCTAAAATATCTTTTTTGACAAGATAAACTCCCGCATTTACAGCTTTGATATCCAGTTCCTCTTTTGAAGCGTCTTTTTGTTCAACTATCTTTTGTATCTTGCCATTTTGTATAACGACTCTGCCGTAGCCTGTGGGATTTTTTAGCTCAATAACACTCATCACTATATCAGCTTCAATTTGCATAAACTTTTGAAGTTCATCGTTTTGTACTAGAGGCATATCTCCGTTTAGTATCATGACTTTATTATGCTTATAAGTCAAGCCTCTCAATGCTCCACCTGTTCCGGGATAGTTTTTGACATCCTGGATGGTAAACTCGATGCCGTCAAAATATCTCTCTATCTCTTTTTTGACTGCTTCATTTTTATGATAAAGCACCACTTTGATATCATCGCTTATCTTTTTTGCCTCTTTTATTGAGTAGTATATCATGGGAAATCCACTTATGCTGTGCAATACTTTTGGAGTTTTAGATTTCATTCTTGTGCCAAAGCCTGCCGCTAAAATAATTACGGAAATATTTTTCACTTTTCTAGCTCCACTATAAAATTTAGGGTACTTCTAAAAATAGGTAATACCCACAACATCTTCAGCTTTTGTTTAGACGAGGCACATCTTTGAAGGCTTAGCCGTAGCTAAGCCCAAAAGATGTAACGAAGTATAGATAAAAGCTGATGATGTCCAAAGGGTGGACTTTGCAGACGCAACCTTGCACAAGATATTTAATCATCTTAGCAATGCCAAAAGACTCATAAATCTCTTGCACAATCTTACATCTGCAAAGTCCATTGTGGGCATTACCTATTTTTAGAGGTGCCCTTAATGAATTTTATCAAAAAAATGATTAAACCTTTATCTGTATGGATAAATTGCCGATATAATAAAAGATTTAATCAAGTTTTAACGCAAAAGTAATTAAAATATTAAGTAAATTACAAAATACTCTTTAATAAGGTGTAGATATATGGATTTGGGAACCGTTATAGGTTTGGTTTTGACTTTGGCACTTCTTTTTGGTGCAATGGCTATGGGGGTTGGTTTAGGACCATATATTGATATCCCTTCGATACTTATAGTTTTTGGCGGTACCACAGGTGTTTTGATGGTCGGCTTTAAAATGGAGCAGATAAAAGCAGCAGCAAAAGTTTTTAAAATTGCCATAAAGCCTCCACAGATTGACCTGCAAGCCACTATCGCCAAAATGGTTGAATACTCGACAAAAGCCAGAAAAGACGGCATATTGGCTCTTGAAGCAGATGCGAACAATGAAGAAAATGAATTTTTGAAAAAAGGTCTTTCTATGGCTGTTGACGGAAGTGAGCCTGACACTATAAGGGAGCTTTTGGAGATAGATATGGAACAGGCTAGTAACAGACATAAATCCAACGCTTCTTTATTTGACCAGATTGCGGGTTTTGCGGGAGCTATGGGTATGATAGGAACTCTTATAGGTCTTGTTGCGATGCTTTTAAACATGAGTGATCCCTCAGCTATCGGTCCGGCTATGGCGGTTGCATTGCTCACGACAATGTACGGTGCTATGCTTGGAAATATTGTGGGAGCTCCGGTAGCAAATATACTTCTCATAAGAGACAGTGATGAAATTTTACTTAAAACTTTGATCATAGAGGGTATTATGTCTATCCAGGCGGGAGATAACCCAAGAAATCTTGAATCCAAACTTTTGGCATTTTTACCTCCAAAAGACAGAGTCAGTCAGTTTGACAAATAATAGGATAAATTATGGCAAAAAAGTGTCCTGAACCGGATTGTCCGAAATGTCTGCCCGGATGGTTGGCAGCATTTGGTGACTTGATGTCACTGCTTTTGACTTTCTTTGTTTTGCTTCTTTCTATGTCAAGCATGGATGCCAAAAAAATTCAAGAGGCTATCGGTTCGTTGGCAGGTGCTTTGAGTGTCCTTGAAGGCGGAACGAAGATGGAAATAAGCAGGGAAAAAGTAGAGCTTCCATCAGTTCAGGAGATAAGAATAAGCAAAGAAAAAATCCAGCAAAAAAATATAGAGAGCCAGTTTCAAAAAACTTTGACCGAAGTTAACGAAATGCTAAAAACAACAGGAAGTCCCGATATCGTTCTTGAAGAGGCTGAGAAAGGATTTCTTTTAAGACTTCCGGCTACTTTGCTTTTTGCTCCGGGAGATGCTAGGATTATAAATGATGATGCGATACTCTTTTTAAAAAGAATTTCCCTTATCATACAAAAACTTCCTAAAAATATTACTATCGATGCCATAGGCTATACCGATACTACTCCTCCGCCTGTCAACAGTCCCTATAAAGATAATTGGGAACTTTCAGCTGCCAGGGGAGTTTCTGTAGTCAAAGAGCTCATAAAAGATGGAGTTGACCCAAAAAGACTAAAAGCTTCGGGAAGAGCTTCTAATAATCCGGTGGCATCCAATGCGACCGATGAGGGAAGGGCTAAAAACAGAAGAGTTGAACTTTACTTCTTTTCTGCAGGAACAAACGGTGAAAATAAGGCACAAAAAAGTATATTGGATATGAGTAAAACTAAAAAATGAGATATCTTTTAACTCTCCTTTTCTCTATCACTCTTTTTGGCGCGGATAAAGTAACTATACCTACGGTCAATCTCTCTCTTTCAGCTCCAAATTCACCCGAACAGTTGGTAACAAGCCTAAATGTTTTGGTAGTTTTGACTATACTCGTTTTGGCTCCTGGTATTGTAATGGTTATGACAAGTTTTATAAGACTTGTGGTAGTCTTTTCATTTTTAAGACAAGCTTTAGGTACCCAGCAGATGCCGCCATCCCAACTTATGGTAGCACTTGCGATGATACTTACATTTTTTATCATGCAGCCTGTTGGGCAAAAGGCTTATGATACGGCAGTAAAGCCCTATATTCAAAAAAAGATAGGGTATGAAGAAGCTTTTACAAAGGCAGTAAAGCCATTCAAGTCTTTTATGATACGAAACACAAGAGAGAAAGATTTGGCTCTCTTTTTTAGGATAAGAAAGCTTAAAAATCCTAAAAATATAGATGATGTACCTTTGATGGTGGCAATTCCTGCATTTATGATAAGTGAACTCAAGACCGCTTTTGAGATAGGTTTTTTGATATATATGCCCTTTTTGGTCATAGATATGGTTGTAAGCTCGGTTTTGATGAGCATGGGTATGATGATGTTGCCGCCTGTTATGATATCTTTGCCATTTAAGCTACTTATATTTGTGCTAGTCGATGGCTGGAACCTGTTGGTAGGAAATTTGGTAGAGAGTTTTAAGTAAACTCAGAGCTTAGGAATTAGGTTTTAGGATTTAGATGGAATGTAAATATTTTGGCAAGTGTGGTAGTTGTACTTTATGGCAGTTAACTTACAAGGAACAGCTTAAAACAAAAACCCTTAAGATAAAAGAAGAGTTCAAAGAGTTTTATAACGGTAAACTCACCGTATATCCTTCCCTTTCGTCACATTTTAGAAACAGAGCAGAGTTTAGAATATGGCACAACGGCAATGAGATAAGCTATGCTATGAATGGCTTTTTGAAAAAAGATATGGTGCTTATTGATGAGTGTCAAATAGTTAAAAAGTCTATCTCTGATATGATGCCGAAACTTATAGACTATATTGCCAAAAGCAAACTATTAAAAGAGAAGCTTTTTAGTATAGAGTTTTTAAGCGGTGAAAATCTTCTCATAACTTTGATATACCATAAGAAGATAGATGATGAGTGGCAAAATGCTGTAAAAAAACTTGAAGATACTTTAAAAGTTAACATTATAGGAAGAAGCAGAGGAGTCAGACTGGTTGCTTCAAAAGATTATATTTTACAAAAGTTGAAAGTTATGGACAAAGAGTATCAATACAAAGTATATGAAAACTCTTTTTTACAGCCAAATACAAAAGTAAATGAAAAAATGATATCATGGGTAAAGAAAAATTCTTTTGACTTTGGAGATGATTTGCTTGAGCTTTACTGCGGGCACGGCAACTTTACAATTCCGCTAAGTGAGAATTTTAAAAAAGTTTTAGCAACTGAAATCTCCAAAAAGTCTATCAAATCAGCCAAAGAAAATGTAGCTTTGAATGATGTAAATAATATCACTTTCGTAAGACTATCTAGTGAAGAGTTGACTCAGGCTTTAAATGGGAAAAGAGAATTTAGAAGGCTAAAAGATATAAAGTTAAAAGAGTTTGATTTCAGTACTGTTTTTGTAGATCCTCCAAGAGCAGGAGTAGATGAAGGTACTCTGAAACTGCTTCAAAATTTTAAACACATTATCTATATCTCCTGCAATCCTGAAACTTTAAAAAGAGATTTGAAAACTCTTGAAAAAACTCACAATATAGAAGATTTTGCTCTGTTTGATCAGTTTGCATACACTGCTCATTTGGAATGTGGAGTTATTTTAACACAAACCTAAAATATTAATCTTTAAAGCATAACAAAAATAATTTAAAATACATATAAATAAACTTATTATAAAAAAATTATAATAATGAAGCATTATTTAAGTTAAGCTTAAAATATAAAAAAGTATAATGTTTTTTTAAAAATATATACAAAACTATTATTTGTATTTCTTATCAAATATACTTCTTTTTGCTTGCATTATAGAAGAGGTTTGTCAAAATATAATTAAAATAGGTATTTGTTAAAAGTTATTCTGTAGAAGATTTTTAGGAGATACTTTATTTTACTGTAAAAAAGGAATGTAAATGGAAATAATAAAGCTTTTTACCGGAATTCTTATTGTGGCATTATTGGGAGGTTGCGCAATAGATAAGTATAAGTTGCCAAATGGTTCTACATATTATTCTATAAACCCAGCAAAATCAGATGACAGGCCGCTAACAAAAGAGGAAATAAAGGAAAAAATTATAGGCTCTAAACTTTATAGGGATACCGAGGTTTTTTATTTTGGAAAAAATGGAATTATGATATATATAGATAAAAAGACAGGAAAAAAAGAGAGAGGTAGTTGGTATTTGCGCTCCGCGTTGGTTGACTATAAAAATAATCGTAAAGATGATATGCTGTGCTTGGCTATAGGCAAAACAGATCCAAGTCAGTTTAATTATGCTCCTTGTTTGCGTCTATTTAAAGAAAAAGATAAAAGAAATGATCTTTATCTTGGTGTTTCAGCTGATTGTAGAGTGGGTATGGTTGACTCTCAAGGGAATATACCCTGTGATTTTAAAAACAGAACATTTGGTTATTATCGAATATCAAATAAAAAATTGAAGTAGTATTTGTTGCGTTTTATTGGTCTGTTTTTGTTTGCCTTTAGCATTTTTGCAAATGCCTCTAGTCCTTATGCTACTATGGAAGATCTTATGAAAGATTATCAAAAACTTGATAAACAATCTCCTGAGCATGAGTGCTTCAAAGAGAACTCTTATGATGCTTGTGAAAAATTAATGTTAAAATTTAACAAATCCGTATATTTTAATAAAATGCGTGATATCATATCCAAAACATACAATATAAACCTTATTAAACGGTATATAAAAATTGTCAAACGCACTACAGGTGTTAAGGTGTATAAGGATTATACTGAGCTAAACAAAGCTAAAAAAAGACTTCAGTTGGCATATCAATATAAAGGTAAAAAAGATAAAAATGCCATATATTTTAAAAAATCATATCTGTTAAAGCCAAATATGAAAGATATAGTAAATTTTATCAAATATGCAGATATGTATATCCTTGAAAAAAGTGAAAACTTTGCTTCTATGTCAAAAGAAAAAAAGGTTTTTCAAGAACTAAAAACCAAAAAATTGTTAAAACTATACAGATCTAAAAAGAGCTCAAAATATTATATCAAATCTTATAAATTAAGTAAAAATGAGAGTGACATAAAAAATGCTTTGAGACTTGCAAAGCCTAAAGAACTTAAGGCGATAGTAAATTTATCGGCACCAAACAAATATATCAAAGAGGCAAAAATCAAATTGGCAAATGAATATAGAAAAAAAGGTAATTATGAGTATTATCTTAAAGCATATAAACTTTTGCATCAGGATAAGGATATAAAAAATGTGATTAGAGTTGCAAACGAGAGCCAGTTGAGAAAGCTTATGCATATGGATTTTAATGATAAATATCTAAAAAAAATCAAATCCAAATATCTTAACATGGTAAGATCAAAGCATAGTTTTTCCGGTTATCTAAAAGCTTTTGAAGTATCTAAAAAAGATATGGATCTACAAAGTGCATCTTTAATAGCCAAAGATATAAAGCAAATCATAAAAATTGAGAAAATAATATTTGATAAAATAATATTTGATAAAATAAGATCAAAAAACAACCTATTTGATATATCTTTGAGTTTAAATAAACCAAGGTATAACTATAATAATACACTAGGAGGATTTGGATCCCAGTCTTCCCAACATGGCTACATGTATATTTCCGGTAAAATTAAGGTAGGATTTGCCAAGCATATTCCATATTATCCACAACTTGGTATTTATCAAATTGCTGTCAAATTAAAAATCTATATTCCAAGAAACAAGCAGGTCAGATCAAAATGGATAGGCAATCAAGATAGAAGTGATGATTTGAGTGTTTATAAAAATGTAATTTTAGAATTAAAACCCCCATATAACATTTCGACTAAAACTTTTTCAACCAAAGGTCTTACTTTGGCATACTTTGATAGAGGAATTATGGGAGGATTTACGGCGAAATGGCCATCAGGTAATACGACAGTAGAAATATACAGCATAAAAACATCTTTTATTGAGCCAAAAATATTGTCAGGCAGATTTGCTAAAAATAAAAATTCAAAGATTGATTTTTATAAATTGAGTTCATTTAAAAGAGATATATATTTTCCAAAAATTACTTTAAATGGATCATATAACAAAGGTGTATCTATGATAAATTATTTTGCCAATAATAATATCGGTAAATATAAAAATTATAATACATCTTCTTCAAGCTCATATACCAGCTCTTCAACAAGTTCAAGCACAATGCGTTCTAATACATCATCTTCAAACAGTATGAGCAAGGGTGGAATATTTGGCTCAGGCGGTGTAAGAGAGAGTTATTTTGGTGGATACAAATCATCCAAAGGTCATAAAATATATATCATAAAATGTAACAATGGCGGTAAAGGGAATGCATTTTATGAAGATGGTTTTTGGAAAGACGGTACCGGCAACAACTATGGTGAGAGATACAGAGGAATGAGCTTGAATAGTTTTTCCAAGGCTGTGTGTGGCGGCTAAGTATAGACTGGGCTTGAAAGATTAATGTTGCAGTATATGTTATTTAAAAATGAAGCAAAGGATATTATAAAACAGTATCTATTTTGGACAGATTTTTTAGCACAGGGATTTACTTCTATCGACACACTCAAAGAGGGGCTTGAAGCTATACGGGATAAAGTTGTTTATAAGGATGAGTTTGGAGCATTTTACCTTACACTTGAAGAGGCAAGGGCTTTTAAAAAAGTAGTAATGCCTTTTAGCATCAAGGAAGTACTGGAGTCAGAGCTGTATCCTCTTTTATTAGCCCAAAGACTCTCAAGAGTTACAGTCTATTCTAAAAGTGACTTGAAGCAGATTCCAAGAGGTAGTGAGATTGTATGGCTTTACAATGCAGATGTATTGATGCACTTTGTTCTAAAAGATGGCAGATATATTTATCCGCAGGACTATCCGGTAGATAGTCCATATAGATTTGGTTATATGGTGGTTCATAGCAAAAATGGATTGAGGGGCGTTTATGATATAGATAGTGACAGACTAAAAGTAGCAATAGAATACGAAGATATCAAACTCTTTGGAAACATTGCCGAACTCTCAAAAGATGGCAAAAACTATGAGATGCTTGATCTTGATACTGATGAAATCATAGAAAAATCCTCTAAAAGAAATAAAATCAACCCCGCTAAACTTAATATGGAGGATTATGTTCCTCTCTTTCCTGCTCCTAAAAATGCACAAGATTTAGTTAAGATGGGACTATGGGATGCAAAAGTGGGGGTACTTGAAGTACCAAGTCATTATAGAGCGGTCATAGAAGATACAATCGGTGTGATACGGTGGGATTGCCCAGTCAGTGCAGATATATTTGATATGAGCATAGAGCTTCCAGTACAGTTTAAAAAAAGAGATGGAGGGTTTGTAACGGTTGGTATTAAGCATGAGTATATCATATTAGAAGATAGGAGTATTTTAAACGGTGTAGAGATACCTTTAGAAAAAGAGGATAATCAAGACTTTCCTGCATGGCTAAAGATAAAAAGAGAAGCGTTTGAAGATGTAAATATCTTAAAAAATCGTGTTGATGATATTATCGCTCTGAGTAGTGATGAGTTCAATAAATTGAATTCACTTTTGGGTGAAAATGATATTGGTATGCTTATAACCTACCTAAAAACACTTGATGAGATAGAGTTGGCAGAGTTTTTTCTCTACCTTGAAGATGTAAAACTCAAAGAAAATGTCGAAGCTCCAAGTGCAAAAGAGCAGTTTATGAAAACACTTGAGAGTATCGATGTAGATGCGATTGATGTTAAAAATAAAAAACGCGCTACTTTGGAGCTTCCACTTTTTATCAACTATGCAAAAACTATGCACCATCAGGCACTAGAGCTAAAAGCATTTTTGCAAAAAAAATATTACCCTTACAAAGAGGAAGATACAGCCATACAGTTTGAAGGATATCTGTTTAAAATACTCTATAGTGAGCCTATGAAGTTTGTACCTGACTATTTTAATCAAGTTTTGACGCAGTTTAGAGACTACTATGATAAACACAACGAAGAACACCAAAAGATAGCACTCCACTTAGCAAGAAGATTTGGACTGCTTGTAAATTCTCTACATATAATTCAAAAGTATCAAAATGAACCTTATGATGGGCTTGAATGGTTCCTAAGTACTTTTACAAAAGAGATAAAAAAGCTCAATAGGGAAGATATTTTGGAAGATGATGCAGTACTTTTTTGGACTATGAACACCTTTGCTTCCATCATCCAAGAAGATGACAACAGTTACATATCCTCCATGATAGAGCTGACAAAAGAGCTTATGAAATTCTACCCATATTTAAATAACTCTTTTTTATATACCCTCCAAGAGCTAATGAAAAGCGTAGCAATCAAAGAGATAAACGCAGAAATAGCTAATAACTTTTTAGAAATATTTGAAAAGATACCAAAACTCTATGATAAGCTTAGCTACACTAAAATCATGGAGCTTAAAGAGATGATAAATACTGTTTTAGCCAATGAAAAACCTCAAGATAATAAGGTCTTTGATGAGGATGGTGTGAAAAGCAAGATGATTCTTCTGAATTATTTGGTGGATATGGAGGATTTGTAAAATGATTATTTGCATGCACGGCTTTGGAAATCATAGCTTTGATGAAATTGAGAGATATTTTGAGAGTATAAGAAAATTTTTTAGTCCAACTATACTGTAAAAGTAAAGAAATTTCTACAGTATCAAAATACATGAAAGATGTAACATAGTATAAGCAAAAGCTAATGATGCCCAGTGAGTGGATTTTATAGACATAATCTCGTACAAGATTTTTAAACATCTTGCCTACTGCTAAGGCTCATAAATCTCTTATGTAATCTTGCATCTATAAAGCCCATTATGAACATTATCTATTATTGGAGGTGCATTTTATCAAGAACTTTACTGTTTTTTGATATAATGCAAAATTATTTTCAATAGAAGGATGCTTTATGGAGTGCGAATTTCCTACGGTAAATGAAAAAAGTGACGAGATAAGAAAGATATTTGAAGAAGTTAAAACCATAGCTGTAATAGGACTGTCTCCAAAGCCCGAAAAAGATAGTCACAAAGTAGCAAAGTATCTCCAAAGTGTCGGTTATAAAATTATCCCTGTTTATCCTAAAGAGGATACAATTTTGGGTGAAAAAGTTTATAGATCTTTGAGTGAGATAAAAGAGAAAGTTGATATGGTAGATATGTTTAGAAAACCCTCTTTTGCAGATCAAATTGTTGATGAAATTGCAAAAAGAGATGATATAAAGGTTTTATGGCTTCAAAAAGGTATAGTAAACAATGAAGCGGCAAAAAGAGCCAAGGATATGGGGCTTAAAGTAGTACAAAACAGATGCTCTATGGTTGAGCATAAGATAAATTTTTCATAAGGTTTAAAATGATACCACTCAGTGAGGTAATAGAAGCGAAAAAGAAGATAAACGGAGTTGTAAACAAGACTCCTTTGGCAGAAGCACCCTTACTTAGCCAAAGAGTAGATGCGAAAGTTTACCTAAAAAAAGAGAATCTTCAGATAACCGGAGCCTATAAGATAAGAGGAGCCTACAATAAGATATCTTCTTTAAGCAATGAAGAGAAAAAAAGAGGTGTTATCGCCGCAAGTGCAGGCAATCATGCTCAAGGTGTAGCCTACAGTGCAAGAGTTTTTGGAGTGCCGGCTACGATAATAATGCCTGAAGCTACACCTCTTTTGAAAGTTGTAGGTACAAAAGCTTTGGGTGCCGAAGTTGTCTTGAAGGGCGAAAATTATGATGAGGCATATGAATATGCTCTACAGTATGCAAAAGATAACAATCTTACTTTTATACACCCCTTTAAAGATGATAAAGTTATGGCAGGGCAGGGTACAGTTGCGCTTGAAATGTATGATGAAGTGGATGACTTGGATATGATACTTGTACCGATAGGCGGCGGTGGACTTATTAGCGGTATTGGCTCGGCCATAAAGCAGCTGGATCCTCATATAAAGATCATAGGAGTTACCGCAAAAGGTGCTCCGGCTATGTATGAATCTTTTAAAGAGAAAAAAGCATTAGGTACAAGCGATGTAAGAACTATAGCTGATGGTATAGCAGTAAGAGATGCCAATGAAAAAAATCTAAAAATTATACTTGAATGTGTAGATGATATTGTTCAAGTTGATGATGAAGAGATAGCAAATGCAGTTTTATTTTTGCTTGAGAAGCAAAAATTAGTAGTTGAGGGCGCAGGAGCTGTGGGTGTTGCTGCTTTGATGCACGATAAAATTGAAGTAAAAGATAAAAAGATAGGAGTAGTTATAAGCGGAGGCAATATAGATGTAGGAATGCTCTCAGTCATTATAGAAAAGGGTCAGATAAAAGCTCATAGAAAAATGAAACTTTTGATAACCCTTATAGACAAACCGGGAGCTTTAAGAAAATTGACCGACATCTTTGAAGAGCTTAGTGCGAACATTATACAGATCGATTATGACAGAACTTCTACTACTCTATCTTACGGTGACGCCAATGTAACTATAGCTTTGGAAACCAAAGGTAAAGAGCACCAAAATAGTATCAGAGATGCTTTAAAAAAGCATGGATATAGATTTCACGAAGAGTTTTAGTAAGCAATCAAAAAAGTTAGGGTAAGATCTGCTTACCCTAAAAATTTATAAATTTCATCTTTTAAATTTTCTTTATCTATTACTGTCCTGTGAAGAATAGGTGTGCTAAATAGGTTTGATATACTTTTTGGTATTTTTGTATTCATTATCTCTGATATGCCCTCAAGTGCTTCAATGTCGGAAAATTTTGTTTTATGGTCACAGCTTATAGCATTCATAACAGCCGGAGCAAATTTTGTCCACTCTGCTGTTGAGCAGATGATGGTTTTTCTTCTTGAACATTTGATATCGTCATAAGCTTTGATACAAGTTGCGGTATGAGGATCCATAAGATAGTTTTTGACGGAATACTCTGATATATAGTGCTTTGTTTCATCATCGTTGCAGTAGTAACCTCTGAAATCTTTTTGCAAACTTTCATGTTCATCTTTTGTAAGTTTGTAATAGCCGTTGTTTTTAAGTGAATCCATAAGCTCTTTACATCTTACTTCGCCGAACTTGTCATATAGAAGTCTCTCTACATTGGATGAGATAAGTATATCCATAGCCGGAGATATTGTTTTTTTAAGTTTTCTATCTCTTATGTCATAAACACCTGTATTTATAAGATCGCTTAAGATATTGTTGGAATTTGCAGAAATTAAAACTTTTCTTATGTTTACACCCATTTTTTTAGCATAATAAGCCCCGAGTGCATCACCGAAATTGCCACTAGGGACTGCTATATATATCTCTTGTCCCAAAGATATCTCACCTAATTCTATAAGTTTTACATAAGAGTATATATGGTAAATGATTTGAAATATAATCCTTCCAAAATTGACCGAATTTGCGGCACTGAGTTTTATATCTCTTTTTTGGAGTTCTTCTTTGAAGTCATTTGACGAAAGAAGTGATTTTAAGGCACTCTGTGCATCATCAAAATTGCCGTTTATACCTATAACTTTTAAATTGTCTCCTTTTTGGGTAACCATTTGGAGTTTTTGCACATCACTTGTACCGCCTTCAGGGTAGATACAGACAACTTTTATATTTTCTTTATCGGCAAAGCTATTTAGTGTAGCAGGTCCGGTATCTCCACTGGTAGCTGCAAGTATAAGATACTCTTCATTTTCCTCTTTTGCCAAGTGTGAGAGTATATATCCAAAAGGCTGCAATGCCATATCTTTAAAGGCTCTAGTAGGTCCATGGTAAAGCTCACTTACAAAAAGTATATCTTCTACTTTTGAAAGAGGCACCACATTTTCTTTATCATCCCATTTGTCATAAAGATTTAAGGCATTTTTTATCACTTCTTCACTAATATCTATCTCAAAAAGCTCTATTATTTTTTTACTGAACTCTTTATATGAAAGAGAGATACAACTCTTTAAAAAATCATTGTCAATCTTAGGCAAATATTCCGGTACATAAAGCCCTCCAAAACTGGCTCCTGGATTTTTGATGGCTTCGGAAAATGTAACTTTTTTAGCCTTTTTCCCGTCATTTCCCCTGGTTTCAACAAAATTCATTCATCGTATCCTTTAATTAATTTTTTATTACTGTTCCTATGCCTTCGCTTGTAAACACTTCAAGCAAAAGCGAATGCTCAATCCTTCCGTCAATGATATGAGCTTTTTTGCATCCCGCCTCTACAGCCTCCAAAGAAGCATTGACCTTAGGAAGCATTCCACCGCTTATGGTACCGTTTTCTATCAACTCCGTTATCTCATTTTTGTTTAAAGTAGATAGAAGCTTTTTGTCTTGGTCTAAAACACCCAAAGTATCAGTTAAAAATATTACTTTTTCAGCTTTCAGACTGGCTGCTAGCTTGCTGGCAACCATATCTGCATTTATATTTAGTCCGACTCCGTCTATGCTGCCTGCAATCGGGGCAACAACCGGAACAAAACCATCATCCATGAGACTGCTCGTTACTGCAGTATCTACCTTTGTTATCTCTCCGACAAGTCCATACTTTCCGTTTTCAAGCGGTTTTGCCTGGAAAAATCCGGCATCTTTGCCTGTTATACCTATAGCTTTTGCTCCGTGGTGATTTAAAAGTGAAGTTATCTCTTTGTTAATATTGCCGCTTAGTACCATTTCGACAATTTCCATACTCTCTTTGTCTGTTACTCTAAGTCCGTCTTTAAATTCACTCTCAATTTCTAATTTATTCAGTAAAGCGGATATCTTTTTTCCGCCACCGTGCACTATGACAAGTTTTATGCCTACCAAATGAAAAAGGGCGATATCCTGGGCAAATTTATCTTTTAACTGCTCATTTATCTGGGCTGAGCCACCATATTTTATGACAAATGTTTTTCCTGCATGTTCTCTTATATAAGGCAATGCATCTAAAAGAATTTGAGCTTTTTCTATCCTGGTTTTCATAATTTTACCTTTAAAGTGTTAGACTTAATTTTATCCAACATTAGCAAAATTATCTATAAAATCATCAATTTTTTGGACAATCTTTTCTTCTATCTTTACTTCAAGCTCCATAACTGAAAGTTTTAAGCCGAAGTTTTCCATCTTTACTTTATCTTTTGTTGTTACAAGCAGGGAAGTTGCATTATATTTTTGTATAATTTTATCCAACTCCTGTTTTGAAAAAAAGTGATGATCTTGAAAATACTCTTTTGCTATAATACTGCCATCTTTAGGCAAGTATTTATCAAGTCTATTTGGTTTTGCTATGGCTGTAACCAAAACCATTTTGGAAGTAGGGTTTTTTATAAAGACCTCTCTTTTGAAATCTATATCTTCAATGGCAACAATGTCAGCTACTTTATATAAACTTTTTGGCTCTCTGTATCCTCCACTTGGCAAACAAAAAGAGTTTGTGGGTTCGTTTGAAGGTTTTAATAGGATATCAAACTTTTTGATATCGGACTTGTGAAAAGCATCATCCAAAAAAACAGCTTTCACTCCTTTTTCTTTTGCATGCTCTATGGCTTTTGCTCTATCCTTTGAAACGATTATTAGAGAGTTTGGCAGGTTTTTTGCATAAAGCAGGGCTTCATCACCACAAGTATGTACTGGTGTATCTGCATTTACTTCAAGCAATTCACTACTTTTTCTTTTGTAGCCTCTTAGTATAACCGCTACATTTTTTTTATCTTTTAAAAGTGCCAAAGTAAAAGGTGTCTTACCATTCCCTCCTATAGTTAAATTGCCTATAGAGACAACAGGTAAGCCAAAATCCTTTGGAGTTGAAAAAGCTCTTTTCGAGAGAACGACTATACAATAAAGCACCGTAAAAGGTAAAAGTAGATATGAGAGAATTTTTTGTGAAAGCTTTTTTGGGTAGAAAAGATACTCCTCTACCCAAAAAAAGATTGGTGTCATTAGTTAAACTCTGGTTTTGGCTATATCTTTTACCGCCTCACAGATATACATTACTTCGTCATTGCTTAGACTTGGATATACGGGAAGTGATAGAATTTGTTGATAATTCGTAAGTGCAACAGGAAAATCATTTATTCTTAAGTTGTATTTGCTCTTATAGTAGCTCAAAAGATGAATAGGTATATAGTTAAGCCCTGTTCTTATGCCTTTAAGTGCCAACTCTCTGGCAAATGAGTCTCTGTTTTTATCAACTTTTATGATATATCTTGTGTAGATATGGTCTCTTTTTTTAACAGGAGTTGATATGTGAGGCGTACCTGCAAGCTCTTTGTCATAAATAGCAGCTATCTCTTTTCTTCTTTTTAAAAACATATCATTCTTTTTGAGCTGTGCTATACAAAATGCCGCATCGAGTTGAGAAAGGTCATATTTGACACCGATATCAACAACATCATAAACATAGTCAAGATCTCCATACTTTTCCCACCCTTCGCTGACTATCGCATGGTTTCTCAAAAGCCTTGCTCTTTTATCGAGTTCTTCATCGGGTGTGGTTATGACACCTGCATTTACTATATTGTTTACGCTGTGAGGACTGAAGCTGAATGTTGTAAGAGTAGTTTTAGGCAAAGAGCCTATCATCTGCCCATTGTATATCGCACCCATAGCATTTGAAGCATCCTCGATGACTAGGACTCCATGCTTTTGTGCTACATCATATATCTCATCCATTGGTGCAGGTTGTCCTGCAACATGTGTTACAAAAACCGCTTTTAGTTTTTTATGTTTTGATTTGGTCAGTACAACATCGAGCTTTTCGGGATCAATGTTAAAATCATCTTTATCAATATCAACAAATATCGGCTCTGCATCAAAATGTCTGATAACTTCGGCAACTGCCGGAAAAGCATTGACCGAGCATACTATCTTGTCACCTCTTTTTAACTCTATGCTCATCATGGACAGATGCATGGCTGCAGTTCCACTTGAAGTAGAGACGGCAAATGAACTTTGTGTATAGTTTGAAAACTCCTCTTCCAGAGTTTTTGTTTTATTTGTTTCTACCTGATTTAGTACATCTTTTATCTGTTTTAATTCACTCTCATCAATAGAGGGTTTAAAAAATGGTATCTCTTGCATATTTTTTCCTTATTTAATATTATTTTACATTTTTGCATCTCTTGGATATAAAAAGTCATGCTCTATACTTCTTTGGCTGACTTTTGCTATCACAGGAGGTTTTCTTTTAAATTGATTTTGATAAATTTTCTTTATCACCAAATCACACAATTTCTCTTCAAAACCTATATCAAGGAGTTCATCCTTACTTAGTCTCTCATCTACATATTTTTCCAAAACTTTGTCTATTTGTTCATAACTGTATCCCAAATCATCCTCATCTTTTTGGTTTTCCCACAAATCAGCCGAAGGAGGCTTTGATATGATACTTTTTGGAATACCCAGGTATTT
>JALVWW010000336.1 GCA_027023175.1 Campylobacterales bacterium | reverse complement strand
GCGGTTGAATGTGCCGGTCTTGAAAACCGGTGAGGGTAACACCTCCGGGGGTTCGAATCCCCCTCTCCCGGCCACTAAATCTTTTAAGATATATTTTACACAATGGTTCTAAAAAATATTTTTTAAGATTTTTATCAAAATATCTGACTATATACTCTATCTCAACCTCTTTTTGCAGGGTATATCCCTCTTTTATCTTTTTTTCAATTTTATAGCTAACTCTTTCTTGCTTATCGTTTGTCACTTTTGATAATTGAGCTATTTGATAGCCTCTAAAAATTATTTGATATCCATATTTTCCAAGCTTTATAGTCGCTTTATCCCCTGCAATAGGATGGGTTTTTTCTATGCCTTTTTGGCTAAAATCGTTTGAGAGGTTTATGTCATGTAAGCCCATTTGAAAAACAACTATGTCTGATTTGAGATCACTTTTTGACACTCTTTCCACTGTGTCAAAATATTTTTCAAGCCTATCAAAGATGGATATTTTTGAATAGATATAAAGATAATTTTTTGCTCTAGTTAAAGCAACATAAAGAAGTCTTTTTTCATATTCATTGATGACAAAGTCATCATCTATGGCCACATAAACACTTTCAAACTCTTTGCCTTTGGCTTTATGCATAGTAGAAACCGTTACTTTTGTTTTAGTTTGTTCAAACTCTTCAAAAGTTATTTCAGAAATATACTCCCGAAAAATTGAAGCAAGATAGAGATGATTATCTTTGATAGTTTCATCAGCTACTTCATCATATAACTTATCAATAACACTTTTAGCAAGTTCAAAATTTTTTGATTTTTGAAATTTATCGGAAAATTTAGCCAAAGATTTTTCAAAGTCCATACTTTCAAGACTATCACAAAACTCGGTCAACTCTACAATGTTTCCAAGCCCAAACCCCTCCTTTGATATGATATATTTAGTATTTACACCGGATATTATAAGTTTTGAATAGATAGATAAAACTTCATCATTATTTCTAGCCAAAATGGCTATATCATTTGAAGTATCTGCTGTCACTTTTTTTATAATATCATTTTGATAGTTTGCATTGAGATACCTAAATAGCATAGTTTTAGACTCTTTTTTATCATCAAAACAGACTAAATCTCTTCTTTTTAATCTCTCTTTGAAAAATGTGGTGAATTTATTGGAAAGCTTTACTATCTTATTACTACTTCTATAATTTGTTATCAATTCATACTCTTTATATATACTCTTTTCATCTTCAATATAAAAATCATTTTTAAAACTTTTGATATACTTTATATCAGCACGGTTTTTACCAAAATTATTGATACACTGATCATCATCACCTACAGCTATGATTTTTTTATCTTTTGAAAGTTGTTTGTAGATGGCTTTTATAAAATTGTAAGTATCTTCTGCAATATCTTGATACTCATCAAGCACCAACATTTCCATAAAAGGTATATTGATCTCATTTTTTTCTAAAAGAGTTGTTGCTTTTTGGATAACTTCATTTATATTTAGACTCTCGTCAACTTTTCTTCCAAGTAGCTCTATGGCAAATGAGTGAAAAGTCATAATTTTCATGGAGTTTGCCATTTCTCCAACCAATTTTTTGAGCCTATATCTAAACTCATTTACAGCCGTTCTTGAATGAGCAAGCATTAAAAAATAATCAACCTTGTGATTTTCAACTGTTATCAATGAGGCAATCTTGTGAGCAAGAGTTTTAGTTTTTCCACTACCGGGCCCAGCTAAAACCATAATAAGATCACTTTTTTTATCATCAAATATAGCTTTTTGTTCACTATTTAAATCACCCAATATCTCTTCAAATTTCTCTTTTGTCAAAGGTATAGATAACTCTTTTTGATCCAAATTGTATCTTTTTTTAAATCTTTTATACTCTAAAGAGAAATAATCTTGTACAAATTTTAAAGCTTGTTGCAAACCCTCTTTTATAATTTTCTCCAAAAATTTGATAAAGATATGGATAGCTTCAATTTTCCGCTGATAATATTTTTTTAAAGTTTTATTATAATGTTCTCTCTTTCCGTAAGGCATTCTAAGATAAATTCTATCCTTTTTTGTAATTTTTATAGCTTGATAATATATAAGCCTTCCTTTACGCAACTGAAAACTCTGCTTTAAAATCTCTTGTAGATATACTATGGAGTGATGAAAGCCTAAAAGAGATATTTTAGAAATAGCATCATAAGACTCTTTTAATTTATATGAACTTACTTCAATCTCAGCCTCTTTTTTATCCCCCAATAGTTTTAAAACTTCTGTAAGGATAAAATTACAAACATTTTGTCTTTTTTTAATCATACCGCCAAGGTCTTTTATCTCTTCATCACTCAAATCAAAAAAGACTATATCTTTTTTAAAATATATTGTAACTTTTAAATTACGCAACTTAAAAAGATACCTCCAGCTTTTTATAATATTTTTAAAAAGAGTAATATTATTTTTATCCACATCAACATAGGAATTGAGCTTTCTTAAGTTTATACAGTGCTCTTTAAAATGCTCTAAAACATTATCAAAGAGCATCTTTTCTACCTCTATGTATTTCCCAAAGTCTTTCATAATTGATTTTTTAACATATATAGATATATCATTTTTAAAATCTATCAATTTCTCTTTTTGCAAAGAGTATAAGACATCAAATACAGTATCTCTTTTGATACCTGTCATCTCAGAAAGGTCATCTACTTCAATAGCATCTACCTTACTTCTTTGTATAATATTTTGCATAACTTGTATCATTTGTTGATAAATCTTTTCATACTGCTGCTGCTTTGGTTCAAGCACTTCTCTTATATATTGCATATCTCTTTTTTCTTTATCTATAGAAGTGGCAAAAATAGCATAACTATTTCTTCCTCTTTCTATGATATCAGCTTGTTCCAACTCTAAAAGGGCGGTTTTTATCATACTATCATAATCTATTTTGCTATCTTCAGTATCTAAACCTATCCTTTTTGCCAACTCCTTTACCGACAAATAAACAGTTTCGTTCTTACTTTTTTTGATCTCTCTTACAACTCTTGCTATCTCGCTATATTCAACTTTTGATAAATTGAGTTGAGCAAAAATTCTATTGAAATCATTTTTGCAAAACAAAACTATACACTTTGCTCTTATATTTTGATCTCTTGCACCTCTGCCTGATTCTTGAAGATAAGATTCAAGACTATCAGACTGCTCATAATGCACGACAAGTTCGATATCAGGCTTATCTATCCCCATACCAAATGCGGTAGTTGCAATGACTACATTTACTTTATTTGCTATAAAATCATTTAGTATTTCGCTCTTTTTCCTGCCGCTTCTTTTACCTGATTCTATATCATTATCTAACTTAGCATAAAAAGGCTCTATAACCGTATCCAAAGAAGTTATCCTTGGATCTGCTTGAAGTTTATCACACAATTCCCTGCACTCCCTGGCATTGTGTGGGATATAGATAATGGTTGCTTTTTGTTTATGCTCTTTTAAAATTTCGACCAGTTTTTCATATTTTTGTTTTTTATCATCAACTTTTACAACACTATATTCAAGATTGTACCTCTTGCTTGAAGCGATAAATTCATCAAGCTTGATGCCAAGATGTCGTAAAAAATAATCTTTGATATCTTTTAAAACTTCCGGTTTTGCCGTAGCACTAAAACAAGATACGGAAATCTTGGGTTGAAATTCATTTTCATCTTCAAGCTCCTTTATAGTGTGAGCAATAAAATGATAATCATGCCTAAAATCGTGTCCCCAAGAGGAGAAACAGTGAGCTTCATCTATGATAAATCTATCAATAATTCTCTTTTTTAAAGCATTGAATATAGAGTTTGATCTTAAAGCCTCGGGTGCTAGATATAAGATATCGGCTTCACCGTTTCTAACTTTTTCTAAGGCATCCATTCTCTCAATAGGGCTTAAAAAGCCACTTATTGCTATGACACTAAAGTTTTGATTTTTCTCTTTAAAGCCGTCTATATGATTTTTCATAAGTGCTTGCAAGGGGGAAATTACTACACTTAAGCTCTTATAAGCTTTAGCTTTTACAAGTGCAGGAAGCTGAAAAGTAAAAGTCTTTCCTCCACCTGTCGGAAGTATGCCAAGTAGTGATTTTCCCTTTAATGCAGCAACTATGATCTCTTTTTGAGAGATTGTTGATTTGGGATTGAAAAGATTTGTTCTATCGTTTTCAAAAACCCTAAAACTATCTATACCAAATTCATCCCTTGCAAAACTATCAATATCTATCTTTTCCGCATCAAAAGTCAGTTTTTCCAAAACCCTAACAATATTTGGAAATTTTTTAAGCAATACATACGAGATAGATGACTTAAAATCTTGCAATACATAAGAAAGTGCAAATGCCGTTTCAACTCTATATTTTGATAAGAGTTTTTCAAATACTTTTTTAGAACAAACTATCTTTGCTTTAACCAAATCATACAACTCAATCTTTTTATATATCTCTTTTTTATACTTAAAATATCCGTTAAAATACTTATCATCTCTTAGCAAATAATAAAAAACAGCTTTTAAATCAAATGGTAATTTATCAAATTTATTGTCAAGATATTCAAAAAGAGCCTTTGTTTCTTTAGAGTCTCCAAGCGGATCATTTTCTATATTTATATTGGTTTTATACGGTTTTTTTAATTTGTGTGTAATTTTATTAGGAAGTAGTAACATTGAAAGATATAAAGTATCTATGCTCTTAATTTGTTGCATAAAAGCATAAAGTCCTGTTTGATTTAAAAATTTTTTATCAAAATCTATAAAATTGTGCCCCACAATAAAAGATGGCTTGTTTTGAAGAAGTATCGCTTTTATTTGTGAAATTGATGAAGTTACTATTTCAATATCTTTGTATTTAAGCCCTATACTTTTTATAGACATATTGCTTTGAACAACTTCAATATCCAAAAAAGCCATATTTATCATACTTTTATCCATCAACTTTAATAATTTTTATATTATATCATTTTCAAAAAAGTTTTATAACCTTTTGCTAAAATTACCCTCATGAAACAAAAACTATACTCTTATATTCTGGCTTTTTTGCAATATACTCTTATGGGTCTATTGCTTTATCTCAATGCAAAACAGTTACAAGATGAAGTATCCTTTGGTATATTTTTTACAGGTCTTGTTATAGGAATTTATGCAGTTTTTAATAACGGGTTAAACAATTTTCTTATAATTTCCGAGATAAAAGATGAAGCAAGACTTGTGACACATGGGCTCTACTCATATATCAGACATCCTATGTATTTTTCTGTTATTGTTATCTCATTCGCTCTTATCATCAAGAAAATCAACTCCACAAATTTATTTCTTTTTACATTAATTATTGCAATACTTTTTTTAAAGGCAAAAAAAGAAGAGAAACTCTGGAGTGAAAAAACACCAAACTATAAAGAGTATATAAAAAATACAAAAATGATGATACCTTTTTTACTTTAGAGATACCCTTTATGACTTCTTTAATATACCATTGGCTGCTCTTATGCCTGATGCCCACGCGGCTGTGATACCTCTGCTTGTTCCTGCACCGTCACCTATGATATAAAAACCCTCTTTTACTTGAAAATTATCATCTATAAATTTCGGCTTGTTTGCATAAGTTTTTATCTCAGGATAATAGAGTATGGTAGAAGGGTGTAAAACTCCGGGGATGATAGTATCGAGCATTTTTAATGACTTCCATATATCTCTTAGGATTTTTGAAGGCATACTAAGAGAAAGAT
>JALVWW010000335.1 GCA_027023175.1 Campylobacterales bacterium | reverse complement strand
GAATTGCCTAAAACGCCGTGAAAAAAAAGTTTATAAAATTTGTTCAGTTCATTTGGGGTATATTTTTTTCTTTTTATCGCTTCGATACCGTAAACAAATATCTTTGCCAAGCCCATTCTTTTAATGGCAATGATATGCGTAAAAAGCTGCAATACTCCACCTGCTATAACGCCATAACTCATATAGTAAACTATCACTTTTGACGGCAATCCTTTGGAGTAAAGAAGTGCAAAGATGATGGCTATGTTTAAGAGAGCAGTTGAAAAAGCCGTTGTTGCGAAGTGGTTTTTGTATTGCAATAAAGTAGATAAAAATGTCACACAAAATATAAGTAAAAGATAGTAAAAATTTATAGCCACCAAAGGTGCAGCCTGTGATATCAGTTTCTCATCAAAACCGTAAGCGATAAGTTTTGTAAAAAATGTATCAAATATCGTAACAAGCAAGGAAAAAAGAAGCAAAACAGTAAAAAATCTTATAAAAATAGATACGGCAAAGTAGGATTTGTGTTTTGAGGTGGTAAATGTCGGTAAAAAGCTTTGGGTAAAGGCACCTTCGGCAAATATTCTTCTAAAAAGATTGGGCAGTTTGAATGCGACAAAAAACATATCGCTGTATATGTTTGCTCCAAGCACGGATGCGGTTAACAAATCTCTGATAAATCCAAAAATTCTTGATATAAGTATGCCGAAACTATTGGTAAAAATTGAACGAAACATATATTTATCACCCTTTAAAGCTAGTATAATATCACAACATTACTTAGGCTTAACTCAACTTTTAATATTTTATAGTTATAATAAGTAATAAAAATCCATAAAGGTGTTGTTTTGACTTTATTTGGCAAAAGTAAAGATGAAAATGAAAATCAAACCCAAGAGGTCGGTTTTCAAAATATTATAATAGATACTGAAAATGTTAACCAGGAGTTAAAAAATATTTCATCTTCTCAAAATATACCTCTAAACCAGCTTGATTTTACTCTTTTGTCGTTTAAGAGTGTTTTTAAAACTCACAAAGATGACGAATGGATGGAGATAAACAAGTCAAATATAGAGCAATTTAGAGATGAAGATTTTTTGCTTAATGAAGAGTTGCAGATAAAACAGCAGTATAAAGTAGAAATATTTCTAAAAGAGAAAGATAAGTCGCCCATTCTTGAGATAATTCTTGGAGGTAATAAGTTTCTTACAAAGATAATAGCAACAATAAAGAAAAATTTTGACATTAAATACAGTAGTAAACTAAAAGATTATATTATCGGAGAAATCAACAAAAGATTGCTAAAACAGTCTATGCTTATATCTATATTTCAAAGTGAAATGGAAAAAGAGGTTGAAAAGATAGTATCAAAGATACGAATAAATAACTTCCTGGATGAAGACCATACATTTATCGTGTGTAACTGTGTTGAGCCGATAGCACCTATAAACGACAATCTTATATTTCATTATAAAAAAAATATTAACAAAAAAGATGAACACGGCAGGATAGACTATTCCAAAAGAGGATATATTCAAGCTGTTCAAAAGGGTGATATCATAATAGAGTATATCAAAGCCAAAGAGGGCAGGAATGGCAGAAACTGTAAAGGGGAGCTTCTAAAAGTAAAAGAACCGATACAAAAGTACTCTATAGATTTTACCGTAAGTGAAAATATAGAAAAAAAAGAGGATGAAAACAGGATTATTTTTGTTGCCAAAAAAGATGGCTATGTAAACAAAGATGGTGACAAATATGACATAAATGACAATATGGAGATAGAAGAGGTATCGTTTAAGACTACCGGTTCAATTGAGGCAAACCTTGAATCGAATGTGAAAATAAATATAAAAGAGAGTGATGTTTTAAAAGATGCCATAGGTCCTGGCATGAGTGTGGAAACCACAGAGATAATGGTAGAAGGCAATATAGGAAGCGGAGCAGTTGTAAAAGCCAAAAAAGCAAAAATAGGTGGACAAACGCATAAAAATGCCTCTATTTATGCTGATGAAATAGATATCAGTGTACACAGAGGTTATGCTGAGGGTAAAAATGTAGATATAAAAAGACTTGAAGGCGGAAGGGTTAATGCTAAAGTAGTTAAAATAGAGCAAGCAATAGGTGGAGAAATAACAGCAGAGAGAATCTTTATAAAACAATTGGTTTCAAATGTTACCATGATAGCTTCCGAAATCATAGAAATATCAGAACTCAAAGGAACAAATAATAAATTTATCATAGACCCTTCGAGGGTTTTGGGCTTTTATGAAAAAATTGACGAGTTGGAAAAAAAGCTCAAAAAAATAGAATCAGCCATAAACACCACTAAAAAAGTCATAAGAGACAAAAAAATGCTGATCGATAAAAACAGAGAGCCTGCAGAGCTTGTAAAACAAAAGATAATAGAGTTAAAAAAATCAGGTCAAGAGCCTGCCAAAACTCTTATAAAAAAGATAAAAGATTTTCAGCAGCTTGTTGCTACATACAATGCAATACTAGGCAAATACAAAAAAGAAAAAGAAGAGAGAGAAAATATAAAAAAAGAGATAGACGATATCCAGTCAACCATACTTAAAGCCAAGATCATAAATCACTCTGTGTGGCATGAATATAATGAGATAAAATTTGTACTGCTTTCACCTAAAGTTGAGATTACCCATGTAACAAAAGAGGGCGAAATATCAAAAAGTATCACTCTTTCCAAAGTCGAAGAGAGTGAATATCAAATAAGCAGAAAAAGTGAGTTTGACATATAATGATAGTGGGAATCGAGGGAGAAATAGTAAAAAAAGAGCCTACACTTTTATATCTAAAAGCACATGGTATAACAAGACTTATACATATATCACTAAATTGCAGTTCTAAAATAGACTCGAGCAAACCTATTTCTTTGCATATTACTCAAATCATCAAAGAAGATAGTGATAATTTATATGGCTTTTTGGATTTGGATGAAAAGTTTATGTTTGACAGAGTTATCAAGATAAACGGCGTAGGTCCTAGTACCGCTATGGCTATATGCTCTACTTTTACACCTTCTGTTTTTGCAAAAGCTTTGGCTTCGAATGATATAGGAAGCATCAAAATGGTTCCGGGTATCGGACCGAAAAGTGCAAAAAGGATACTTGTGGAGCTTAGTGACTTTTCTCTTGATAGTTTAAGCTCAAATGAAAGTAAAAGCTTCAATGAAGCACTTCAGGCACTTGAAAGTCTGGGATTTAACAAAGAGAAAGTTAAAAAGATACTACTTGCCTGTAAAAGCAGTGATACAGCTTCGCTTATAAAAGAAGCACTTAAAAAATTAAGCTAAGGATATAGATTGAGTCAATTTGCAATACTTTTTGGCGGAGTAAGTTATGAGCATGAGATAAGTATAGTAAGCACCATAACACTAAAAAATGTGATAAAAAAAGGTAAGATATTTATATTTTGTGATGCAAAAAGAGAGTTTTATCTCATAGATGAAAAAGATATGAAAGCATCATTTTTTAGTAAATGCGAATATAAAAAAAGTGAAAAATTGACTCTGAAACAGGGTGGATTTTATAAAAAAGCTCTTTTAAAAGAGAAGAGGGTAGAGTTTGATACTCTTATCAACCTGATACATGGAAAAGAGGGTGAGGATGGTACCGTATCTTCGCTTTTGGATTTCTTCGGTATTGATTATGTCGGACCTAGACTTGAAGGAAGCGTCATAAGCTACAATAAAGAGTTTACAAAACTTTATGCAAAAAGCAGAGGTGTAAATATTTTGAAGTATCAAGTTTTAAGAAAGAGTGATACAAGAGAGCTTGCTTTAAACTATCCTGTTATCATAAAACCTTTGAGACTAGGAAGCTCTATAGGTCTCAGTGTGGCAAAAGATGACAAAGAGTTTGATTATGCCTTGGATGTTGCCTATGAGTTTGATGATACTGTTATCATAGAGCCTTTTTTTGAAGGCATAAAAGAGTATAACCTTGCAGGAGTAAAAACAAAAGAGGGCTATATATTTTCCTTTGTTGAAGAGCCTTTGAAAGAGTCTATTTTGGATTTTGATAAAAAATATCTTGACTTTTCAAGAAGCGAGGGTGCCAACAGGGCTGAAATAGACAAAAGTTTACAAAAAGATATGCAAAAAACTTTTATATCACTTTATGAAGATATGTTTGAAGGTGCTATTGTAAGATGTGATTTTTTTGTAAAAGAGGAAAGACTTTATATAAATGAGATAAATCCGGTCCCCGGAAGCCTTGCCAACTATCTTTTTGATGATTTTAATGCTGTTGTTGAGAATGTTTTGCTTCCAAAAAAGAGAAATATCTCAATAGATTACAAATATATCAACTCCATAAATGCCGCAAAGTGCAAATGATATGTTATAATACATAAAATTTTATGTATTATTTTAAGCATCTCTATAAACCCTATGCAAAGGCTTTGAATATGGCAACTTTTAACAGCGATGAAATATATACGGCAACCGAAGTGGTAAGAAATTTTAGCTCGATACTCAAAAGTGTAAAAACAAAAGAGAAAAAAAGAGTTTTTATAGTAAAAAACAATAAATTTGAAGCAGTTTTATTAAATATGGATGAATATGAAAAACTAAGCGATGCTTTCGATATTCTTCAAAAGCTTTATAAAAAAACAAAAGAGACCAAATAAATAATGGCAGTCAAAGAGATAACATACAATAATGCAACTTATGAGATATATTATGATATAAAAAATCCTGACAAAAATAGAGATATCGTTTTTCTTCATGGATGGGGCAGCAACAAAGAGCTTATGAAGCAGGCTTTTGGAAGTTATTTTAAAGATTTTAGGCATATTTATATCGATATGCCGGGTTTTGGTAAAAGTCCAAATGAAGAAATTTTAACTACTTTCGACTACAAGGAGATAGTAGAGCTTTTTTTACAAACTCTCTCTTCAAAAAAAGATGTCATTGTCGGACACTCTTTTGGCGGAAAAGTAGCAATACTGTTAAATCCAAAAAAACTTGTACTTTTAAGCAGTGCCGGTATAAAAACCGAAAAATCTTTTAAAGTTAAAGTAAAAATTGCACTCTTTAAAACTTTAAAACCTTTAGGACTCGGCAAATTTTACAAGTTATTTGCTTCAAAAGATGTAGAGGGGATGAAGCAAAATATGTATGAAACTTTTAAAAATGTTGTTGATGAGAATTTCGAAGATATTTTTAAAAGTTTTGACTCTCCCACATTGATACTGTGGGGAAAAGAGGATAGTGCTACTCCGTTATCAAGCGGTAAAAAGATGGCTTCTTTGATAAAAAACAGTACTTTTTATGAATTTGAGGGCGATCACTACTTTTTTTTAAAAGAGCCAAAAAAAGTTTCTGAAAAAATTGAAGAATTTATAAAGGGTTGGAGAGGATTAGATGGATTATAAAGTAGTATTTGTTCTTATTTCACACATTATTTTTACGATGAGTCTTGGATGGTATATCATAACAAACCTCCAATGGTATAATTACAAGATAGAAAGAGTAATATTCAAGCATAAAAGACGCTCTTGGCATTTGTTCTTTTTTGTTATCCCCGTCTTTGCATACTATCTTACAGGTATCTACTTTTGGATATATTTTTACTTTGCACTTTTGCCATCATTTTATGTGTGGCAGAGAAAACTCGATAAAAAATTGGTTTTAACTGACAGAGTTAAAAGGTTTTTTCTGTTTTTAGCTCTTGCGGTAGTTTTTGAAGATATACTTTGTCTGGCAACTTATCGTTGTGTAGTGTATGGTGTGATTTTGCCT
>JALVWW010000334.1 GCA_027023175.1 Campylobacterales bacterium | reverse complement strand
AGAGTTTTTTAAACGATAAACCTCTTTTTTATAAAGAAATTGATTATGAAAGAATGCCTCGTATTTGGCAAAAGATAAAAAAACATTTTAAACTTCCAAAAATTATCCATATCATAGGAACAAACGGCAAGGGAACAACAGGCAGATATTTGGCTTGTTTGCTTTATAAGTATGGTAAAAATGTAGGGCATTACACTTCTCCTCATATATTAAGGTTTAATGAAAGAATTTGGCAAAATGGTATCGATGCAAAAGATAGTGAACTTCAATATGCGCATGAGTATTTATCTTCTATTTTGAAAAAAGAAGATTCGGACTCGCTTTCATATTTTGAATATACAACATTAATGGCTTTAACTTTATTTCAAGGATGTGACTATGCCATACTTGAGGCCGGCATGGGCGGAGAGTATGATGCTACATCAGTATTTGGAAATGATTTAAGCATTGTCACTCCTATTGATTATGACCATCAGGAGTTTTTGGGAGATAGTATAAAAGATATTGCATCCACAAAACTAAGAAGTGTCAAAAAGTGTGCAATACTGGGAAAACAGACTAACAGTGAAGTCTATGAAATTGCACAAAGCCTTTCAAAAAAAAACGGCTTTAAACTTCACAGGCATGAAGCTTTCATAGATGACAATACAAAAGATATTATAGAGAGTTTTTCTAAAAAAGAAAAATTACCCAGCTTTTTAAAAGACAATCTCTCTTTAGCGGTAAGTGCCCTCAGGTATATGGGGTATGAAATTAAAAGAGAGATGCTACCTACTTTGAAACTGCCCGGGCGCTGTCAAAAAATAGCAAAAAATATTACTCTTGATGTAGGACACAATACTATGGCGGCCAAAGCTCTAAAAAATCATTTTATGGGTAAAAAAGTTATATTGGTATATAATAGCTATCAAGATAAAAATTATCAAGAGATACTTAAAATCCTAAAGCCTGTTATAAAAAAAGTTGAAATATTGAAGTTTGACAATGATAGGATTGAAGAGTACGAAACATTAAAAAGATGCATAAAATACCTTGATATAAATGTGTCTGACTTTGAGTACACCGATAACTCACAGGAGTATTTGGTATTTGGATCGTTCAGTGTGGTCGAAAAGTTTTTAAAGGATTTTTTTGAGAGATAAACTTACCGTAATTATTTCAGATGTAAACGGCTCAAAACATTATACCGTCAGTCAAATAATAAAAAAAGTAATTTTATATATTGTGCTTTGTATTGTACTACTTTTTATCATAGGAGGTCTTTATATAAAATTTTTGACAAATGAAGTCAAAGATATCAATAAAAGAAAAACTGTATATGAAAAACAAAGTAAAGAGCTTTTAAAGCAAAACAAAAAACTTTTTCAAAAAGTAAAAAGTTTAAGTGATGAAATAAAACAAAAAAAAGAAGAACTATCCAATATAAACGATAAAATTGCAGATCTTGAAGATACCATGGGTCTTAGAAGCGATGTCAATGAAACACTTGACAATAGAATTGATACTTTAAAGATTACTTCACTTCAAAGAAAGCTTTTTTTTACCAATATTCCAAACGGTTTTCCGGTGCCATACAAAGGTATTGCTTCCAAATTTGGATGGAGAATACATCCTATTTTGAAAAAGAAAGAGTATCATCCCGGTCTTGACTTAAGGGCAAAAGCGGGTGAGAAAGTTATTGCACCTGCCGACGGACTTGTGGAGTTTGCAGGATATCATAAAAGAAGCGGATACGGCAATCTTATCATTCTTGACCATAACTATGGTTTTAAAACACTCTATGGTCACTTGAAGAAAGTTTTGGTAAAAAACGGCCAATATGTAAAAAAAGGTCAAACTATAGGATTGGTAGGTAGTACAGGTTTGTCAACGGGTCATCATTTGCATTATGGTATTATGTATCTTCAAAGGTTTTTAAATCCATACTATTTTGCAAAATGGGACAGTAAAAATTTTGACTATATATTTAAAAAAGAGAGGAGAGTAAAATGGCAATCTTTGATAAAGGCGATACAGAATCAAATACAACTCTTGTCGCAGCAGGTACAAAAATAGACGGAGAATTTAAGCTAAAATGCAAACTTCATATTGACGGTGAAGTAGGCGGTAAAATAAACTCGGACAATATTGTAAGCATAGGAGCGGGAGGAAGTTTTACTGGCGAACTAAATGCCGGCAAACTTATAGTCAGCGGGACTTTTGAAGGCAGTGCCGAGTGTGAAAGTATAGAGCTTTTAAAGGGCGGTACAATTTTGGGAAAAATAGTTTCAAAAGATTTGATGATAGAATCAAACTCTGTTTTTGAGGGAGAGAGTCAACTTAAAAAAGAGGGTGTAAATTTGGAGCTAACAAAAAAAGACAGTGCAAGCTAAAATATATGAATTTTTAAAATCATCTCTTAAAGAAGAAAAGCTTTTTATCCTCAAAGATACAAAGTATCTACATGATGTAAATGATGTATGTAGGTTTTTGGGATATGAAACTTTTCTTTTCCCTGATATAAGAGTCGGATTTGGTGAGGATTTAAGAAGTTACAAAAATGAGTTTGATGAACTTTTTGCAGCATTAAACAGATTTTACAAAAATAAAAAATCCAATAAAATAATCATTTCACCATTTGCGACACTTTTACATCCCCTTCCCAAAGAGGAGCTTTTTGATGAGATAGTTATAGAGTTTGCCGATAGTGTGGATATCAATAACTTAAAAGAGAAGCTTCTTCATTGGGGGTATAGCTTTGTTGACATTGTTCAGGAAAAGGGTGAAGTCTCATTTAGAGGAGATATTTTAGATATATTTCCTCTAAATTCAACCAATCCCATAAGGATAAGCTTTTTTGATGATGAGGTTGAAAGCATCAGGCACTTTGACGGTATTACCCAAAAGAGTATCAAAGAGGAGTTGGACTTAGTTGTTATCCCTGCCGCAAACTTCTCTTTTTCAAAAGATGAGCATGAAAACACTCTTAAAAAAATCCAATCTTTAAAAAGTGACAGTTTTGTAAAAGATGTAAACTCTCTTGGTTTTTGGGTTTTGGATGAAAAGGCCGAACTGTTTCCTCTTAAGATGCAAAGTTATCTTTGTGAAGATATAAGCAGTGATTTTAAGGAGTTAAAAAGCTTTTATCCCGAAATTTTTGATATTCAAAAAGAGTGCATTAAAATAGATGAACCAAAAACATATAAAGATATAGAAGTAATAGATCCAAATGCACTTCTTGAATTTCACTCACACAAAAAGATAAAAATTTTAGCAAACAATGATGCCATTGTAAAAAGTTCATTTTTGCAAGAAGAGTATAAAAAATATATCGTTCATAGTGATGCTGTCATCAATATAGCAAGTAGCGATGAGATAATCTTATCACTCAACAAAAGAGCTTCCAAAAAAAGAAGAAAGATAAGTAAAATAGTTCTTGATGAGCTAAAGCCGGGTGATTATGTAGTACATGATGAGTATGGTATCGGTCTGTTTAAGGGGCTTGAAAATGTAACTGTTTTGGGTGCGAAAAAAGATTTTATCTCTATTTTGTATCAAAATGATGACAAGCTTTTGCTACCGGTTGAGAATATAGATAAAATAGATAGATATATAAGTGACAGCGGTACTTTGGCTGTTGTTGACAAACTTGGCAAAGGAAGTTTTGCGAAATTAAAAGCAAAAGTAAAAGAGAAACTTTTTGAGATAGCAAAAGAGTTGGTTCAGACTGCCGCCCAAAGGGAGCTTGAAAAAGGTATCAAGATAGATACAAATCTTCCTGAGATAAAACTTTTTCAAAACAGTGCAGGGTTCAACTATACTGAGGATCAGGAAACTTCTATAGAAAGTATTTTTAAAGATTTAAGCTCGGGAAGGATTATGGACAGGCTTTTAAGCGGTGATGTCGGCTTTGGTAAAACTGAAGTTGCTATGAATGCTATATTTGCTACGGTAAAAAGCGGGTATCAGGCTGTTTTTGTAGCACCCACGACACTTTTGGCAAATCAACACTATCAAACTTTAAAAGAGAGGTTTGAAAAATTTGGTATAAATGTTTACAGACTTGATAGATTTGTTACTGCAAAAGAGAAAAAAGAGACTTTAAAAGGACTTGAAGATGGACGAGTTTCACTATGCGTGGGTACTCATGCCCTGTTTAACGCACAGTTTAAAAAATTAGCCCTTTTGATTATTGATGAAGAGCATAAATTTGGTGTAAAGCAAAAAGAGAAACTGAAAAATCTCAAAAAAGATGTCCATATACTCTCTATGAGTGCTACACCAATTCCTAGAAGCCTAAATATGGCACTAAGCTCTATCAAGCAGTATTCGCAGATATTAACTCCTCCGCTTGAAAAAAAAGGAGTAAGGACTTTTGTAAAAGAGTTCAATACGACTGTAATAAAAGAGATAATTTTAAGAGAGTTAAGAAGAGGAGGGCAGATATTTTTTGTGCATAACAGAATAGCGACCATAAATGAAAGAAAAAAGTTTCTTTTGGAACTTCTGCCAAATTTAAAGATACTTACACTCCACTCCCAGGTAAATTCGGCTCAAATAGAAAAAGAGATGATAGAGTTTGAAGAGGGTAAGTATGACTTGCTTCTTAGCACCTCCATAGTTGAATCAGGACTTCATATGCCACGGGTCAATTCTATGGTTGTAGAAAATGCAGACAGGTTTGGAATTGCAGACTTGCATCAGTTAAGAGGAAGAGTAGGTAGAGGCAAACATGAAGGATACTGTTATCTTTTGGTGCAAAACAAAGAGACTTTAAGCGAAATATCCAAAAAAAGGCTCATTGCACTAGAGAGTAACTCTTTTCTTGGCAGTGGTTCGGTTTTGGCTTATCATGACTTGGAGATAAGAGGTGGAGGAAATCTTATAGGAAAGGCCCAAAGCGGCCATATCAAAAATATAGGCTATACTCAGTATCTTAGACTGCTTGAAGAAAATATCAACGAACTTCTTCATAAAAAAACATTGCAAAAGAAAGAGGTCAATTTAAAACTAAATATAAGTGCATATATAACTGAAGAGTATATTAGCGAAGATAGACTGAGACTTGAGATTTACAGAAGACTTGGTCTTTGCGAGGAGCTTTCACAGGTGTATGAGATAGAAGAGGAGCTGTATGACAGGTTTGGTAAAATCGATGAGATAACAAAGCAGTTCTTGGATTTGATTGCTATCAAAATAAAAGCTGTAAAAGCCGGGATTGTACAAATCTCAAACTATCAGCAAAACATCACTATAGTTTTTGAAAATGGTGATAAAAAAGAGTTGAAAGCCAAGAGTAAAGATGATGACGATATCATTAGGGCAGTGATGGATGGGATTTAGGTTTTAGGTTTTAGGGTGAAGGATTAAGGATGAAGGTAGGATTTATTGGGGATATTGTTGGGAAGCCTGGAAGGGAGATGATAAAAAAACATCTTGGTCGTTTAAGAGAGGAGTTTGGGCTTGATTTTGTCATAGCAAACGGAGAAAATGCCAGTCACGGGTTTGGACTGAGTAAAAAAAATGCAGATGAACTTTTTGGATATGGGATTGATGTGATAACAGGAGGTAACCATATATGGGATAAAAAAGATATAATTCCACTTCTAAACGATATAGCAGTGCTCAGGCCTTTAAATTATCCGGACATCACTCCCGGACGCGGTGTAGAACTGTTTGATGTGGCAAATGAGAAGCTGGCTGTTGTCAACCTTATGGGATATTTTACTATGCCAATGGTAAACAATCCTTTTTTGAGTATCCAGGAAATTGTAAAAGAGTTAAAAGAAAACAATATAGAAAATATATTTATAGATTTTCATGCTGAAGCTACAAGTGAAAAAAGGGCTCTTTTTTGTATGTTAAGAGGTGAGGTTAGTGCGATATGCGGAACTCATACACATATCGGTACAGATGATATGGTGATAGAAAATGAAACATTTTATGTAAGCGATGTGGGCCTTAGCGGATGTAGAGACGGAGTGATAGGAATGAATGATAAAGAGCCTTTGCAAAGGTTTACCATTGGCTATTCATCATCTTTTGATATTCCAAAAAGCTGTAAAAAGATTTTTCAAATGGTTGTTTTGGATATGACCAGGGGTAAGTGTACAGAGGCTAAAAAGATAAAGATTTATGATGATAGAGATGAAATGATAACTACAGAAGCTTTTAGGGAGTAAATTATGCAAATAAGTGACAGTTTTGAGTTATTTGAGTTTTTAAAAGTGAAAAAAGGATATCTAAAAGAGCTTCGTGACCCTCTATGGTGGCCAAACAGTGCCACTTTTGAAGTAGTTGTCGGAGCCATTTTGACCCAACAGACCAAATGGCAAAAAGTTGAAAAGGCTCTTGATAATTTAAAAAAGAGTAATCTCTTGGATTTAGAATCTTTGGCAACCTGTGATACCAAACTGTTGGCAACTCTTATAAAGCCAAGCGGCTTTTACAACACAAAAGCAAAAAGGCTTAAACTGCTTTCAAATAATATCTTGAGAGACTTTGGAAGTTTTGAAGTTTTTCAAAATGAGGTAGATAGAGATTGGCTTTTGGCTCAAAAAGGCTTGGGAAAAGAGAGTAGTGACAGCATACTCTGTTATGCTTGTAAAAGAGAAGTCTTGCCGGTAGATAACTATACCGCGAAAGTCGTTAAAAAATTTGGCTATGAATTTGAAGAGTATGATGAGCTTAAAGAGTGGTGTGAAAGCGGGATACTGAATAATCTTGAAAAAATATGGAAAATTTATGGCGAAGAAAAACCTATTGATGAAATATTTGCCAGGTTTCACGGCAAGATAGTGGAATACGCAAAAGAGGAGCTTTAGGCCCCTCAAATATATCAAAAACGGATTAAAGATTGTGCTCTTTTTTGTATGCAAGTATCATCGCATAGGCTTCATCTTTAAGGGCTAGTTTCTCTTTTTTTAACTTGTCAAGTTCAAAATCACTCATATGCTCTCTGCCCTCTTCAACTTCAGTAATTTGTTTGTCCAGCTCATTGTGTCTTTCAAATATTTTTGCAAAATGAGCATTCTCAGTTTTAAGTTTGCTGACGATATCTCTGTATTCGTGTAGCATTTTATCTCCTATGTAAATTTATTATTAGTTATTATATCTTTTTTATGATTAATATCGTATTATGTTCTGTAATCGGCATTGATTTTTACATATTCATAGCTCAAATCACACCCGTATGCCATATCGTTAAAATCACCTATATTTAAATCACAACATATTTTAAAGCTATCTTGTTGTAATATTTTGACAGCTTTTTTTTCAACTTCTTCATCCATTTTGTTTTTACCGTTTTCATATACAACCAAGTCGTCATATTTTATGACAAGTTTATCCTCATCACATTGTATGCCGCTAGCACCTATAGTAGAGCCTATTCTTCCCCAGTTTGGATCTTCCCCAAAGAGTGCTGTTTTAACAAGTAGTGAATTACTGAGCATAGAAGCAGCCTTTTTGGCATCACTTAAAGAGGCTGCATTTTTAACTTCAAAGGCTACTACTTTATTGGAGCCTTCACCATCTTTTAGTATCAAAAGTGCCAACTCTTTTGTCAAAGTATCAAGTGCAGTTTTGAAAGCAAGTTTGTCATAAGCACCGCTTTTTTTATTGGACAAAAGCATTACTGTATCATTTGTAGAGGTATCCCCATCAACACTTATTTTATTAAAAGAGTTATTAACTGCATTTTTAAGCAGTTCATCCATATCGCTTTTTGGAATATCGGCATCCGTTACTATAAAACAGAGCATTGTAGCCATTGCCGGATTTATCATGCCTGCGCCTTTGCAAATGGCGGCTATATGAAATGTGTCACCACTGTTTAAAACCACTTTAAAACACAGCTCTTTCTTGAAAGTATCGGTTGTCAGTATGGCATTTGCGGCTGCATTGCTGTTTTTAGATGAAAAGTCAAAATCATTTATTGCTTTTTTTATTTTTTCTTTAGGAAGTCTGTATCCTATGACACCTGTTGAGCTCATTATGGGATTGGTGATAGCGCTATCTTTTTGTTTTGTATATTCGAGTATATCTTCTATATCTTCAATTCCCTCTTTGGAAGTCATTGCATTGGCATTTTTTGAATTTATAAGTATAAAATTTGTTTTAAAATTTTTTGGGTATTTTTTAAAATATTTTATGGGTGCGGCAGCAAAACGGTTGGTAGTGAAAACTGCCGATACATCACATAATGTGTCACTTCTTATGAAAGCCAAATCATACTCATTGTTTTTCAGTCCCGCATTTGTTGCATTGGTAAAAAATCCTTCTACATTATCTATACCGTTTTTTAGCGAAATGATTTCAAACATTTTATATCCTTTAGCTATACTTTAGTTCAGTTGGCTTTTGTTTTTTGTTTATATATTTTTTTGTCAAAGCAATGTTTTTACTTGAACCTACAACAAGAAGAGTCGAACCGCTTGTTATGAGGGTGTCTCCGTTTGGAATGGCAGTAAATTTGCCATGTCTGTCTCTGATGCCCACTATGCTTACATTAAGAGTGTTTCTAAACTTTGCTTCTCTTATCTTTTTAAGCCTTATCCAGGAATATTCAGGGACTTTTATCTCTTCAATATCCAAAGGAGTATCCTTTTTGTATAAAAATTCTTCAAGAATATTTTGCATATCCGGTCTGACACTTATGGCGCTTACTCTTTGAGCCATAAGTTTGGCGGGAGATACTACACTGTCAGCTCCTAATTTTTTTAGTTTTTCAACATCATCGGCACTACTGGCATAAGTCATAATCAAAAAAGGCTTTTTTCTTTTTATCTCTTTTTCATAGAGTCTGATAGTTGAAATGATTGCAATATTTTCAGCGATATTGCTTGAAAGTGAGATGGCTCCTTTTGCACTTGAAAGATGAGATTTTAGTATGGCATTAGTAGATTGTGGATCTTCCTGTAAATAGTATGGATATGAGTGTTGCATGGCAATTTGTTCTAGGTTTTTTGTTTCATCTACAACAACAAAAGGGATGTGATTTTGTCTAAACTGCTTTGAAAGCTCTATGGTGAAATTATTTTGGTAAAAAACTACAAAATGGTTGTTTAGTCTTGCAACTTTATATAACATACTTCTCTCCTTTAAGATTCTAAGCAAATCCCCTTTGTTTATAACTTCTATAAGAATACCGACTGAAAATGAAAAGACCCCAAATCCGACTATGATAAGTGTGATGGTAAAAATTCGTCCCATATCTGAAATAGGTGCTATCTCACCATAGCCAACCGTGGTAAAAGTTATACCGGTTTGATATATGGCATCCATTAATGAAAAATTGTCTATCGCCATATATCCAAGACTTCCAACCATTATAAGTAAAACTGTGAGTATAAGAGGTAGTCTTAACGGTTTTAGTTGGAGATATAATTCGGTATTTAAATTGATATAGGGTTTTTGGGATTCTTTCCAGTTAAGGAGGTGCTTAATTTTTGAGAGCAATAAGACCTCCTTTGGTTTTTTTGGATTGGTTTATGAATTTTTTTTCATAGTCCTGAGAGTTGAAGCTGCTACTTTGATTTTTTTTCTTGTACCGTCTTCCAAAGTAACTCTGATTGTTCTAAGATTTGGTAAAAATCTTCTTTTTGTTTTATTGTGGGCGTGACTTACATTGTTGCCAACTGCAGGTCCTTTGCCACTCACTGCACATCTTCTTGCCATTACATTTCCTTAAAAAGTTTTTGGCAATTATATTAAATTGTAGCAAAAAACTTGCTTAATTTACCTCTGTTTTATAAAATAAAAGATAGAATATCACTCATGATAAGAAATAAAATTGAAAAATATATAGACACTATTCCCGCAATTCCCAAAAATGTAAAAGAGTGTGCTCATTATCTACAAGAAGGGGATTTGAATAAAGCGGCAAAAAGCGCATTACAAGATGCTGCATTTTCACATTATCTTATAAAACTTGTAAATAAGCCTATCTTTGGGCTTAGATATGAGGTAAAAGATATATCACAAATATTTGGGATCTTGGGTATTGAAAAAGCTTCACAGGTTGTAAATGCCTATTATGCACAGCTTATACTTCCTAAGTCCTGGGAACTGTTTTCTATAACAAACAGTGATTTTCAAGTCCTGCAGGCTTCTTTGATATATAACTGGAATAAGATTTTAAACGAAGAAAATCAAAATAGAATTTCACTAGCTTCAGTTATTTCACTACTTCCGGCATCTATCATCATATGTGAAGAGATATTTGAAGAAAATGCCGAAGAGGTAAAACTTTTAAAATCCCAAAAAGATATGAGCTATGATAAAATTTTGTATAAAATGAGCGGTTATAAACTTTTTGATATATTTATCATAATATGTAAAAAGTGGGAATTGGGAGATGAATCTATAAGATTTATAGAGTATATTGCCAAAAAAATTGAAGATGAAACCGTACTTTCAAAACTTGCTCGCTATATCCATCTTTTAATGTTTTATGAACTTTCCAAGCCGATATATATAGAAGCGGGTTTGAATGATTTTATAGAGTTTGATGTAGAGTTTGTTCAGAGTGTTTATGAAAAATTTATGCAAATAGTTGAGACTAAATGAGACCTGTTATTAAAAAAAATACAGCCATTTTTTATCCTCAGGGATTTTTGGATGGGCTTAATGCATCTGTTATTATTGAGCCCTCAGATGTAGGATTTGTAGTTTCAAAAAGACCTAAGGCCGTATTTGTTTCTCTTAAAAAGATTATCTTTTTCAATAAAAAAGGCTTATCTATACTGGTTGATTCTTTGAAGATACTACAGGATAAAATTCACTGTAGCATAGGATTTTGTGAATTTGATGATAAAAAATATAAAACAATTCTTTCAATGTTTGACGGAGATTTGGATTTTTCTCTTTTTGAAAACCTAAAAGTAATGTCACTCTTTTTTGATGAAAACAATGAAAGTGATAAAAAAATACTCATATACAACGATGACGGCGATCAAAAAAATCAACTTGCAATCGAATTGTACGAAATGGGCTACAAACCCTATGTAGCCAAAGATTTTGTGGATTTTAAAGAAAAAGAGGATGAATATATAAAATATGGCATTGTAGTTCACTACTCTTATATAGCAAATGCCGAACACAGGATAAATGTATATATAAAAAACAATATGGTTTTTTATATACTAAATAATTTTATAGATTCCACCATCATTAAAAAATTTGACCTTACCTATCACAACAATCTTTTAAGAGTAGGCTTTAAACTGTTTGTTTTTGATATAACTCATGTATCGTCTATGAATATCCATGGAGTAAATTTCCTTGCAAAGCTTTCTACTGCCGGAGCAGAATATGGTACAACATTTTGTATGGTAGGTGTTGATGATAAAAAGTTGAGTGAACAGCTTAAAAATGACCTTGAAGATTCAGGAATCATACTTTATAAAAATATGGATGAGTTTTTAGCTGACGAAGATATAAAAAAAGAGTCACTAAGTGGAGGAAAAGTACCTGCAAAAAGTACAAAACTGACAAAAAATATCATAACACATTTAAATACTTTTGTAGATACCACCATGCACATAACACAAATGCTTTCACAAAAAAAAGGAAAGAAAAAAAGTGTAAAGATTGATGTTTTAAAACTAAATCCTGACAAAGAATATTTTATTGTTTTGTTTGGTGTTTACAAAGAGATAAATGCAACTTTTGCAATGATATTTTCAAAAAATTTACTTCTTGATACATGTAAAATTTTTATAGATGACAATTCAAAAAGTGATGAGCTGTATGATGCATTAAGTGAATATGCCAACATAGTATCTTCAAAAATAAAAACGGACTTTAAGCTCCATAAGATAGATGTTGAGATAACACTTCCTAGAGTTTTTCATGATGTAAACCATGCAATTGAGTTTTATGACGGAAGAAAAGGTGTTTTGATAGAGTTAGACTATGAAGGTGAAGTATTAGAACTTTTTTTAAGCAGATGAGGGAGCCTTTGGCTCGGAGGGTTAAGGAGGTAGGGTGGTAAGGTGATAGGATGGTAAGAAAAAACTTGCTAAACAAATAAAAAGGAAAATAATGTTAGTAGCACCTAGTATGCTTTCAGCTAATTTTGGAAAACTTGAGAGTGAAGTAAAAGCTATCTGTGAAGCAGGAGCAGATAAGTTGCATATAGATGTTATGGACGGTCATTTTGTGCCAAATATTACATTTGGACCGGTTGTGGTAAAACACATTGCTAGAGTTTCAACCAAACCGCTTGATGTCCATCTCATGGTAAAGAACAATACTTTTTTTGTAGATTTGTTTGCACCTTTGAAGCCAAAGTACATCTCTTTTCATATTGAGGAAGAGAAGCATCCTCACAGGCTTTTGCAGCACATAAGAGACCTGGGTATAAAGCCGGCAATCGTACTAAATCCCTCGACTCCTCCTGAGAGTGTGGAATTTTTGCTGGACAATCTTGATATGATACTTCTTATGAGTGTCAATCCGGGCTTTGGAGGCCAGGCTTTTATACCTACGGTCTTAGAGAAAGCAAAAAGATTGAAAGAATTACTTACAAAAAAAGGCTCCAAGGCTCTTATAGAGGTTGATGGAGGGGTAAGTGACAAAAACATAAAAGAGTTAAAAGATGCAGGAGTCGATGTAGTGGTCGCAGGAAGCTATGTTTTTAAAAATGACTATAAAGAAGCGATAGAGAGTTTGAAAGTATAACACTTTCAAACTCAGGAGGATAGGTGTAAAGGTGCAAAGGGGTAAAGGAAATTGAATACAAAAGTAAAAATTTGTGGTATCATCAACTTGTCTGATGCGTTGGCTGCCTGTGAAGCCGGTGCTGATGCTTTGGGATTTGTTTTTTATAAAAAATCTCCAAGATATATAGAGCCTAAAATTGCCAAAGAGATAGCCCAAAAATTACCTCCTTTTATAAAAAAAGTAGGACTTTTTGTAAATGAAACTCCTGAATTTATCAATGAAACTATGAAAAAAAGCTGTATGGATATAGCTCAGCTTCATTTTAAAGTATCAAGAGATTTTTTAGATAAGTTACAGTGCTCATATATTGAAGTTATAAGAGCCAAAAGCAAAAATGATATAACTAATTTATCCAAAGATAGATACTTTTTAGTAGATGCTTTTGTAGATAGCTACGGAGGCGAGGGGAAGAGGATAGATTTGAGTTGGTTTGATGGGATTGAGTGCTCTAAAATGATACTTGCAGGCGGCTTGGATGAAAACAATGTAAAAGAGATAAAGAAGTATGGTTTTTATGGGGTTGATGTAAGTAGCGGTGTCGAAAAAGAAAAAGGTATCAAAGACCATAATAAAATAAAAAATTTTATAAATAAAGTAAAAGAAAATGATAACAAACCTTAGTAATATAGCTGAAAAAATGGCCTCCAGGCAAGGGATAACCAAGAAAGAGTTTTTAAGAGAGTCTCTTGAAAGTGGCTTGATTTTAAATGATGAAGAGTATGAAGTAGCCCTTATGTATATAAATAATGCCGGTATAACTACTATGGAAAAAGATGATAAAATATTTTCTGCAACAAGGTTTACAGCCTATAAAGATGAAACTTTTTGTGTGGTTGATATAGAAACCAACGGCAACTTCCCTCAAAATGACCAAATTATTGAACTTGGTGCAATAAAATATAAAAACGGTATAATCATCGATAGATTTGAAAGTTTTGTTTATAGTGATTTTGTACCTGATTATATCCAAAGGATTACAAATATATCTCAAAATGACCTCGCAGGTGCTCCCAAACTCAAAGATATACTTTTAAAATTTAGAAAATTTATAGGCAATAGTGTATTTGTTGCACATAATGTAAGGTTTGACTACAACTTTATATCCGAATCTCTTCAAAAAGTTGGGCTTGAAGAGTTGTTAAACAGAAGGCTTTGCACTATAAGTTTGGCAAAAAAGACCATAGAGTCTGAAAAGTATGGTTTATCATATTTAAAAGAGCATTTATCTATAGATACGGGTGACCACCATAGAGCATATGCCGATGCCTTGAGTGCACTTAAAATATTTGAAATCTCTTTGCAAAAAATACCTAAAAATGTTGAAACCACAGAGGATTTAATAGAGTTTTCAAACTCTCCAAAAAGAAAAAGAAAGAAAGTAAAAGCGAGCTAAAACCCAAAATATTAAAACTTTGGGTTTTAGCAGGATGTTTTTAGTGGTGTGATTTTAGAATAAGAACTGTCATCTTTAAGTTTATCCATAAAAACTGGATAAACTGCCAAATGATACATGTTCTCATAAAGACTGTAAATTTTGTAGGAACCGGTGTATAGTCATTTTGTGTATATTGTTCTATTTTTCTCATATATTTCTCCTTTGTTTTTATTCAGGTATGATTGTCCAAAAAGGCTTAAGTTTTGCCTTCCAGATAAATGCATGATGCAACAAATGTTTAACCCAGTGACCGGCCAAACCGATTGTGCCGAAAGTTCCGTTTAAGTCTCTTCCGTATTCATACTTTTCATAGTCTGGAATGATTGGATACATTGTCATAGCAGCGGCAGTTCCACTGAAGATACCTTTGCCTGCACTTGCAACACAAGCTGCACCCATTTCTGACATACATGCTGTGTGTGTAGGTTTATCTGATTTGCCCTCTATCATATCTCTGATACTCCCCGCTACTGCTTTCCCCATCATAGCACTTGGCATACCTGTTCTTGGTGGAGTAGGATTGATTGGAGTTCCGTTTGGAGAACTCATTGGTTTGCTTATGAAATGAGGAGGAGCAAATGCAATACCTATGGCAAACATATTTTTATAATCAGGATTTTGCAGAGTTTTCGGCCAGTCATTTGGCGACCAGTTTTCAAACCCTTTCGGTCCGCTTGTATAATCAGCATCAACTTTCATAAAGCCTGCAGGATTAAATACTTTTGAAGTAATATCTTCTCCGGCTTTATCGTATGCTTTCATGCCTGCTCCTGCAAATGGAGGTATAAGCATAGCAAAGTCAAATGTCTCTTCATGCATATTTCCATCAAGTGTCTCATAATGAACTCTGTCTTTTTCAACTTTGTTTACATGAGCTCTTGTTATCCATTTAACAGCTCTTTCGGTATAAAGTGACTCAGCGAAAACTTTACCGCTTGTTATATAGCCACCCCTTTTTATATGCATACCACCGACACCAAAGTCACCAAGTTCATACTCGTTTGATATGTAAGTTACGGTTGCTTTGTCTCTTACTCCTTCTTCTCTTAATTTGTGGTCGATATTAAAAGTATATTCAAAGGCAGCACCCTGGCAAGTACACATACCGTGACCAGTACCTATAAGAAACTTTTTGTGTTCACCTTTTTTCATTTGCTCAATTACAAGGGCAAGTTCATTTGCCGCATGTGCAGCATGGTTTGCGGTACAGACTGAAACTGTGTTTTCTCCAAGCTGTCCTTCACCGTTTCCAAGACCCGGAGTTGCATCGAAGTTAAGTTTCGGCCCTGTAGCGTTTATAAGATAATCATATGTGACCTTTTCCTGCTCTCCTGCTTTGTTTGGATCAGTGTATTCTATTGTTACATAAGGTTTTGCTTCCTCTTCTCCGCCCTCAGGGTGGATTGAGAGTGCTTTTGCCTGTCTGTAGTCAATTCCTGCTTTTTTATAAACAGGAGCCAATTCAAACACAACATCTTCGACCGTCATTTCTCCGACACCAACCCAAATATTTGAAGGTATCCAGTTCCATTTTGCATTTGGTGTAACAACTACAACCTCATGTTTTTTGCCAATCCACTTTGCTAAAAATGTAGCGGCTGTGTGTCCTGAAACACCACCGCCTAGTACAACTACTCTCGCCATATGCTCTCCTTATTTTAAACTTCAAAAGGTTACTTTAAAAATTAAACCCGAGTTTAGTATTGTTTTGTGTATGTGTATTATAACATTTAATTATTAAAATATTATTATTTAATGCTATTTCTTTTTTGATGTTTATTATAACAATTATTTATATATAGCTGTTTTTGTAGTCAATGTATCTTTTTGCTGAGTTATAAAGCTCTATCACTTCATCTTCACTCAAAGTCCTTATAACTTTTGCAGGAGAGCCCATGATAAGGCTTCTTGGAGGGAATTTTTTATCTTTTGTTATAAGTGAATTTGCCCCCACTATCGACTCTTCTCCTATAATGGCACCATCAAGTATAGTAGCACTCATTCCTACAAGAGAGCCTTTTTTTATGGTACAGCCATGAAGCATGACTTTGTGTCCTACGGTAACATCATCTTCTATAATAGTTGGATTGCCTTCAGGATTATTCATGGATGCGTGTGTTACATGTATCATACTCATGTCCTGGATATTTACTCTTTTACCTATGTGTATATAATTTACATCCCCTCTTATAACACATCCAAACCATACCGAGCTGTCATCACCTATATCAACTTCTCCTATGATATCAGCACTTTTTGCTATAAAAACATTTTTTCCAATTTTTGGCGTGATTTTATCATGCGTATATAACATCAGTTTTCCTTACTGAATTTTCTTGATAAATTTGTTCCTTTTTTTGTTCTGTCTTTATAAAGTGATTTGTATAGTTTGTTTATAAAACTTTCCAGAATTTCATGACAATTTATAGGTTTTTCATCTTTTTTTCTTGTTTTTTTGATATAGTTGCTGTCATTTTTAAGACTCCAGCTTAGTTCATTGTCGGCTAGCTGAAGGTCAAGTATCTCTTTTAATGTATTAGATAGTCTTTCATCTTCGATAGGAGACATAAGTTCTAGTCTTCTTTCCAAATTTCTAGGCATTAAGTCCGCACTTGATATATAGATATATGGAAATGAGTGTTTAAAGTAGTAGATTCTGGCATGTTCAAGATACTTACCTACTATAGAGATAACATTTATGTTGTCACTCACTCCTTTGATGCCGGGCTTCAAACAGCATATCCCTCTGATGATAAGATCACACTTTACTCCGGCCATAGAAGCTTTATACAGAGCTTTTATGATATCCTGATCTACCAAAGAGTTAGCTTTTAGTATGATATGCCCCTCATTTTTGTACTGGATTTCATTATTTATCATTCCTAATAGTTTGGGTTTTATCTGAGTTGGAGACATACTTAGGTATTTGAGTCTCTGTTTTTTTGCAAAACCGGTTAATATATGGAAAAAAGTTGTACTGTCGGTAACTATTTTATCTCTTGAAGTAAAGAAGCTTATATCGCTGTATATCTTTGCAGTCGCACCGTTATAATTGCCTGTTGCTAAATGTATGTAAAACTTTAGTTTGTTATCTACTTTTCTTATGATTTGAGTAATCTTTGCATGAACTTTAAAACCGCTTATGCCATATACTACATGTGCCCCTGCCTGCTCCAATGACTTTGCCCAGACAAGATTATTCTCTTCATCAAACCTGGCTTTTAGTTCAACCATAACTGTTACCTGTACCCCATTGTTTGCCGCATCAATTAGTGCAGCAACGATGGGTGAATTTTTTTCCACTCTGTAGAGCGTCATTCTAATTGATAGAGTTTTGGGATCTTTTGCAGCACTTTGAATGAGTCTTGTTACCGGCTCAAAACTCTCATACGGATGAACAAGCAGAGCCTCACCGTTTTCAATGGTATCAAAGATGGAGCGGTTTTCATCAAACGGCGGCAGTATTTTTGGCTTATTTGACTCAAGTGTCAAATGTGCAAAGTGTTGATTACCTACTATTTGCCACAGAGTTCCAAGATTTAGAGGTATATCATACTCATATATATCTCTTGGGAATATTTTTAGGTGAGAGTTTAAAAATTCAACTATATCTTCATCAGTTCCGCTTTGTATCTCAAGTCTGACAAAAGCTCCCTTTTTTCTTAGTTTTAAGCCTTGTTCGAGTATCTCCATAAAGTCATCAGCCTCTTCCTCTTCTATAACGATGTCGGCATTTCTGGTAACTCTAAAAGCCGATACACTTCTGGCTATAAATCCGGGAAAAAGATTTTCTATATGTTTTTCTACAAGTGATTCTATGGGGATATAATGGCTGTCATCTACCTGGATAAACCTTGGAAGCATCCTGGAGATGCGCACCATTCCAAACTTCGTCTCTGTTTGGTTGTCCTTATCTGTAAGTTTAACGGCAAGTGCGAAACTGAGGTTGTTTAAATGAGGAAAAGGGTGGGTTGAGTCAACTGCTATGGGTATAACGATAGGAAAAAGATGCTCAAAAAAGTATTCATCCGCAATTTGTTGTAGATTTTTATCGAGCTTGTTATACTCTGTGATAAAAAGCCCCTCTTTTTGTAAAGATGAGGTTATCTCCTTGTAGCTGGAAATGAGTTCGTTTTTCTCTTTATTTAAATATGCTCTTATTTCTCTAAGTTGTTGCAGGGGTGTAAGTCTGTCAGGTCCCGTATCAACAACTCTGGCAGAAAAAAGTTGCTTTAGCCCTGCTACTCTTATCATATAAAATTCATCAAGATTGGTTGCATATATGGCTAAAAATTTAAGTCTCTCCAAAAGTGGAAGATTTCTCAGAGTTGATTGAGCCAAAACTCTACTGTTAAACCTGAGCCACGACAATTCTCTGTTGATATAATATTCCGGCTTATTCAAATCCATCATCTTTAACCCTTTTTATTATTCGTAATCCAAATCCAAAATTTTTAATTTTTAATTTTTAATTTTTAATTTTTAATTTTTAATTTTTAATTTTTAATTTTTAATTTTTAATTTTTAATTTTAGCTATTATATCATATCCCCTATGACAGAAAGATTACATCACTCTTTATTTAACCTTTTTATCTCATCTCTAAGTCTTGCTGCTTCTTCAAACTCCAGATTTTTGGCGGCTTCATGCATCAGTTTTTTTAGCTCATTTACTATTTTTCTTTTTTCACTTGTTGGGATCTTATCCAGTTTCGGTTTTGTTTTTGTGTAGTCCTCGAGTTTTAGGTTTTCATCGAGTTTTCTAATGGTGCTTTTTGGAGTAATGCCATGAGTTTTGTTGTATCTTTCTTGGACAGCTCTTCTTTTTTTGGTTATATCTATGGCTTTTTGCATAGAGGGAGTTATCTTTTTTGCAAACATTATAACTTTGCCGTTTACATTTCTTGCAGCCCTCCCCATGGTTTGTATGAGGGCTGTTTCACTTCTTAAAAAACCCTCTTTGTCCGCATCGAGTATGCCTATCAAAGATACTTCAGGCAAATCTAATCCTTCTCTTAGGAGGTTGATGCCCACAAGCACATCGAACTCCCCAAGTCTTAAGCCTCTTATGATTTGATTTCTCTCTATGGCGTCTATGTCGCTATGCATATACTTTACTTTTAAGCCAAGCTCTATATAGTATTTTGTTAACTCTTCAGCCATCTTTTTTGTTAAAGTCGTTACTAAAACTTTTTCATTTTTCCCCACTCTCTTTTTTATCTCGTCATAAAGTTTTTCCACCTGATACTCACTATCAACTACCTCTACTTCAGGGTCGAGTAGCCCTGTGGGTCGTATGATCTGCTCTGCTACATTATTGCCTGAGAGTTGAAGCTCAAACTCATTGGGAGTGGCACTTACAAAGAGAAACTGATGAGCTTTTGAGATAAATTCATCAAATTTCAACGGCCTGTTATCAAGTGCGGAAGGAAGTCTGAAACCATACTCTACTAGCACCTCTTTTCTACTCCTGTCCCCCGCATACATTCCGCGAAACTGAGGTAGGCTCACATGTGACTCATCAACTATCAAAAGATAATCTTCTCCCATGGCTTCATAATAGTCAAACAAAGAGTATGGAGTTTCACCCGGTTTTTTGCCTGTAAGATATCTAGCATAGTTTTCTATCCCCTTGCAGGCTCCCGTACTCTCCATCATTTCAAGGTCAAACTCCACTCTTTGCTTTAGTCTTTGGTATTCGACAAGTTTATTCTCTTTTTTAAAAAATTCAAGTCTCTCCCCGAGCTCTTTTTCTATCTCCTTTACAGCCTCTTTTAGTCTGTCGGCTCCTACGATAAACTGATTTGCTGCATAGATAACGACTTTTTTTAGGTTTTTGCTTATTTTTTTATTGCTTAGTGAGTCAAAGTAGTAGATACTCTCAACCTCATCCCCAAAAAATTCAACCCTCAAAGCTTCATCTTCCTTATATGCCGGAAATATATCTATCACATCCCCGTTTACTCTAAAATCACCCCTATCGAAAAAATTGTCATTTCTTTTGTACCCCATCTCTACAAGTCTTAAAAGAAGCTCTTTTTGGTTTAACTCCTGCCCGACTTCTATGCTTTGGACCATTTTTTTATACTCGTGTGGGTTTCCAAGACCATAGTTGGCTGAAACCGAAGCAACACATATCACATCATTGTAGCTTAAAAGCGAAGCTGTGGCACTGAGTCTCAGTCTTTCAAGCTCGGCATTGATGGAGCTGTCTTTTTCTATAAAAAGATCACTTCTTGGTATATAAGCCTCCGGTTGATAGTAGTCATAGTAGCTTATAAAATACTCCACATGGTTTTTCGGGAAAAATCCCTTAAACTCACTATAAAGCTGAGCAGCCAAAGTTTTGTTGTGAGTCATTATGAGTGTCGGCAGATTGGTTTCTTCGATGATTTTGGCCATAGTGTAAGTTTTACCGCTCCCGGTAACTCCTACAAGTGTCTGATACTTATTTCCTTTTTTTATACTCATAGAGAGTTTTTCTATTGCTTTTGGCTGGTCACCTTTTGGTGTAAACTTGGCATGCAAATCAAATCTTTTTTTCATAATTTTCCATATTTTGGTAATTTTTAGCAATATTATACTAAAATTTTCAAGGCGATATGTGTATCATCATAAAAAATTTCAGGGGTTTGGATGAAGAAAAAAGGTTTTACAATGATAGAGCTTATCTTTGCGATAGTTATACTTGGAATTCTTGCTGCAGTTGCGATACAGAGATTTTTGGCTACGAGAGATGATGTCAAGATAGCCTCTTTGGCTCAGCAGATATAAAGTGTCGCTGAAGAGATCGTAGCCTATCCTGTGACGCAGGGAGGTCCGACAAGACTGGATGAAATGTCATAAACATTAAATGAAATGCTTTATCAAAATAAAGCAAAAGATACAAACACATCTTTTGTGGGATGTAGCCATGCCTTTAGCACTCACTCTCTAGGTTTGGACAGAATTTCTTCAGTTACCGTAGGGGCCAAAAGCATTTTCCAATGATATGAAGGATTGTTTTTAGTTTGAAATAAATGCAAAGGTTTTTTTTCTAAGACACAATCCAGATGTGACAGGAAATATCTGTAAGGAGGTAGAAAATATCATAAAAGATCAAAACTATACTCTTAGCGGGAAAATACCGGTATTTTAATTTTAGCGAAGTTTTGGTATCATTAATTGACCTTACACACTCTATTGTCCATCCCCATTTTAGAATGTGGTATAATACGAGGTAGAAAATTTTATAAACGGGAAGAAAGATATGCTTTTTCAAGAAACAAACAAAACAAGAATACTAAGTCAAAAGATAGATGAGCTTTTAAAAAACTATAAAGAACTCAAAGAGGAAAACGAAAGACTAAAAAATGAGATGACTGCTCTAAAAGCAAGTAATGAAGCTAAAGATATTCACATAAAAAACCTTGAAGAAAAAGTAAATGTCAGCGATATAGAAAGTGAAGATATTTTAAGTAAGATAGAGGAAGTGTTAAACAGGTGAAAAAGTTAACTATCTCCATAGCTGCTAAACGATATGATATATCCGTTAGTGAAGAGTTTGCTTCAACTTTTGAAAAAGAGATAGAAGAGACCTTTACAAAAGGCAACAATGATATAAAAACTCTTTTAAGTGCCTATGTCAAAAAGAGTTATGAAAAGTTTCTTTTGGAAAAAGAGATAGACAAGATAAATGAAAAATTAAAAATGAAAAATTAAAAATTTTAAGATACAATTAATTTGATTTAAGATAACATTATATTTACGGAGATGATAAGTGTATCATTTCTCTGAAATTTTTTTAAGGAGTTTTTTATGAGAAGAAGTGGTTTTACAATGATCGAGTTGATTTTTGTCATCGTCATTTTAGGTATATTGGCGGCAGTTGCCATTCCAAAACTAATGGCTACAAGAACAGATGCTAAGATAGCAGCTGTGGCTCAGCAGGTACAAAGTGCAATTGGAGAAATTCCTGCTTATGTAACTGCTAGAGGAGATATTAATGAAACAAATATTACAGGCATGTCTCAAGTTCTTAGAACTTTAGAGTCGCAAGGTAGAGCTACAGATAGCAATAGTACTTTTAGCGGAAGTGGTATCGGTAATATTTTGGTTGAAGCTATAATAGAAACTCAAGATAACAATGGAAATTTAGAAGATTGTATATATATAGATGTTAATGATACTACTATGCAAGTAACTGGCAATAGTGGTAGTGCAGGTGCAATTTGTACTGGTGTAAAAGCAAGGGTCAGGGATGCTAATTATACAATTGCTGGAAGCAGCGTAACATTCTAAAAAAATTAAAAGAAGCAAGAGTTTCTTGCTTCTTTTTCCTTCAATAAACAAAAAGGTTATCCGTTTTGAGAAGTCTCAAACCAGCTTTTACTATGCTTGAGCTTGTATTTGTTATCGTTGTTATCGGTATAT
>JALVWW010000333.1 GCA_027023175.1 Campylobacterales bacterium | reverse complement strand
TAGCACTTCCAAATCTTATCTTTGAAACACTTTATGCCAATAAAATTTTATCACCCCAAAAAGATATATTTGTATATTTTGGAGAAAAAGAGTCATTTTTGTCTATCTATAAAGAGGGAAAATACCTATCTTCATCTTCGTTAAATACTCTTGAGGAGATTGCCAAAGAGGTTGGAAATGCAGTCTCTTTGGAGTTAAATGTCGATACCTTGAGAGAAATATTGAAAGAAAAAGGTTTGGATGAACAAAGATATGATGAAGAGCAAAAAGAGTTATATGGTGCTTTACATTCTATTTTTTCCGATATATTTTTCAAAATCAACAATATCGCAATGCACAATAGAAGCATTTTTGGATTTGATATTATTGAAAGGCTGTTTTTAAGTACAGTTGATGGCAGAATCAGAGGCTTGAGAGAGTTCATAAAAACCATAGGGTTTGATGAAACAGAGCTTAGAGATTTCAATCTTTTTAAACAAAAAAGTGATAAAAACTTTTTGGAGCATATTGCAGCTTCTTATATATTTCATAAAAAAAACAGCAATGACAATAGATGCAATTTAACTTTTATAGAAAAAAGAAAACCGTTTTACAAAACAAAAGCAGGAAACTTTATACTCTTTTTTATCTTTTGTATTTTTGCATTTAGTTCATATCCGACATATCTCTTTTTGCAAAATAAAAATCTCTCAAAAGAAAGAGATATACTGCAAAATAGATATGAAGTCTTACAAAATAAAACCAGAAATATAAAGCAAAAAATAGTAAAAAGTAAATTAGCGATAAAAAGCATAAACAAAGCTATAGATGCCCAAAAAACTAAACTTTCAAATCTTGATAAAAGTATTGATGAACTCATCAAGCTGACTTCATCAGAAAAAAAGAGTTACAAAACTATACTTTTGCTTGATAAATATCTTAAAAAATACAGTTTATCTTTGAGCGGTTTTGAGCAAAAAGGAAATAACCACATTGTTTTGGATATAATTGCCAAATACAACAAAAGAGACACTATCGCAAAATTTATGAAAGATTTGATAAAACAGGGATTTGTTGAAGTTTCAACGAAAGAGATAAAATTGGATGAAAACTACTATGTCAGCAAGATTGAGATTGTAAAATGAAATATATCTATAAAAAATTTGACTCATATTTGAATAAATTGCCAAAAAGCCAAATGGTTATGCTTTATCTTGTGGTGTTGTTTGCCGGCCTCTCTTTGATATATAATTTTGTGCCTGATATGATTTTCAAAAATAATTTGTTGCAAGATGAAGTTGCCACTCTGCAAAGAAATATACAAAGAAGTTCCACCTTAAGACTAAAAAGAGTTTTGGAGAATAATCAAAAGATTTTACTTCAAAAAAAAGAGGATTTTAGAAAATTAAAAGCTCAGAGTTCCCTTGTTTTATCGGAACTTTACTCTTTAAAGTTTGCATTTTTTGATGAAAAAGAGTGGGTAAACGCTCTTGATAAAATCCTTAAAAAATCAGTTTCTTACAACATCGAGATAAAATATGTCAAAAATAACAACATCAACAAGCCCACAAAAAGCTTTTCGCTTATTAAAAAGAAAAAAAATATAACTATTGAAGCAGTGGGAAGCTTTGCAAATATGGTAAGATATATAAACTATATAGAGAGTTTGCCTGCACTTTTACGGTTTGATGTTATCAAGTTTGATGCTCAAAAAGGAAAAGTTAAAGCTTTGATGATATTTGATACATATGGGATAGGGATATGAGATATATAGCTTGTATTTTACTTTTTTCTCTTGGTCTGTCCGCCTTTTCGCTAAATGAAATACAGACAAAATTAGAGATACTTAAAAGTAGAAAAAAGTATGAATTTAAGGATATAAATGTTACTTATGACCCTTTTTTCAAGGCTGAAAAAATTATCTCTTTAAAAAAGAAAATATCAAGAGTCACAATAAAACCAAAAAAAGTCAGGCCGATACTTTTGACGATACTAAATCATAAAGCTTTTATAGACAGTCAATGGTATAAAGAGGGTGAAAAACTACACGGTTTTAAAATAGTAAAAATTTACAGCAATAAAGTTGTTTTACAAAAAAGGAAGAAAATAGTGATTTTAAATCTTGAACAAAAAAGAAAAATTTTAAATATTGCGGAGAAGCACAAATGAGACCTATCTATAAATTAGTTTTACTTTTAAGTATGATTGTCACTCTCTCTGAGGCAGCTTGTGAAAATAAACTTTTTTCTTTTAGTGTTGCCGATAGCTCAAAGGCTCACATAACTATCAAAAATATACTTGACAATATTGCTGAAAGTTGTTCAATGAGTATCATTTATGAAGATGAGCAGGCAAAAGAGAAAACTTCCAAGGCAGTTTCAAATCTAAATATCAAAAATTATACACTTGAGGAGTTGCTACACCTGCTTTTGAATGATAACAATCTCTTTTATACTCTGCAAAACAATATCTTAAAAATTTCCTACCTCAAAACCAAATCTTTTTATATCGATTATGTCAGTTTTACTACAAGAAAAAGCACTACTAACAAAGTTATAAAAACCGGTAGCGGAAACAGTGACAGCGGAAGTGACTCCACTACGATGGATTTTACTTCGGAGTTTAAATTTTGGAGTAAAATTCAAAATGAGATAAACTCTATCTTGCAAAGAGAGAGTGAAGCCGGCAAAACCCCAATGTCTCCGCTTGTCAATCAAGACGCCGGTATCATTACCGTAACCGGTACACTAAAACAGTTAAACGCTGTAGAAAAGTACCTTAAAATCATCAGTAAAAGAATGCACAAGCAGATTTTGATAGAAGCCAAAATTATAGAGGTTCAGTTTAATAAAAACAGAACTACAGGCATAAACTGGAGCCAGTTTCAACTAAGCCTAAATGGAAGTTCCGATGCACTCCGTTCAAGGTCTAACGATATCTTGACAAACACCCTTAAAAAACCAAACTACCTTATAGGGTACAATTTTACAATGAGCGGGCTAATAAATTTTCTAAAAACACAAGGGGATGTCAAGGTTGTATCTAGCCCAAAAATAATGACACTGAACAATCAACCTGCAGTTATCAATGTCGGAACGGAAGTAAATTACAGATATGACAGTGGTAGCACCACAACCACTTCAAGCGGGGGAACTACTACTACACCAAACTATGAGACAGATTCTACTTTTGTTGGTGTAACTTTGGATATAACTCCACAGGTTACAAAAGACAACTATATCATTTTGAAAATCAATCCTGTAGTGAGTGATATAGCAGACAGACATGTAGATGCTAACGGAGTACCGTTTTTGGCTCCTGACATAAAGATAAAACAACTCTCCTCTTTGGTTATGGTAAAAGATAACAGCAAGATTTTGATAGGAGGACTTATAAGTAAACAAGATGGAATAACAGATACAAGTGTACCATTGCTCTCAAGTATCCCTATCATTGGGAATGCTTTTAAAAGCAGTGCCAAAGATATTCAAGAGAGTGAGCTTATTATTGTTATAGTGCCTCATATAGTAAACAACAGTACAACCCCTACTCTTAAAAAATATGAACAAGACAAAAGATTTAAGGATGAGCTTAAATAATGCGGGATTTTGAGGGTGCAAAGGAGCTTTTTAAAGATATCATTGATACCAGACACTACTTTGACAGTATAAGCGCAGAAGTAGGAAAAAACAAAATCCTTGAAGCCATAAAAGAAAAAAATGCCCCTTTGATATTTGTCATAGCAGACCCGGGTGAGGGGAAAAGTTATATACTTAGACTTACAAATGAACAAATAAAAAAAGAGCATTTAACTATTTTTATAGATCATCCATTTTTTGACAAAAGAGATCTTTTAAAGATGCTTTACAATGCAAAAGGAAAGTTTTTTGACCCTTCCGTAAACTTCAACACCTTAAAAGAGGAGATAGTAAAAGAGTACAAAAATACAAATCATACTATCTTTTTGGATGAAGCGCAGCTTTTAAACGAGGAGCAGTTTGAGCTTATTAGAATACTCAGCGACACCAAAGTTTTTCAGTTCGTTCTTTCTATGCATAAAGAAGAGGGTTCGGCCATACTTGAGAAGAAACATTTTAAATCAAGGACAAAAGTCATAGTCTATCTGCAATCTTTAAAAGTTGATGAAATAAAAAGATATATAGACAGCACCCTGCTTTTAAACGGATACGGTGATATCTCACAAATGTTTAAAAACTCACACATAAAGCTTATAGCAAAATACACCAACGGTAATTTTAGAATGATTAAAAAGTATTTATACTCACTTTTTGGACTTCTTGCATATGCAAAAAAAACAGGTCTTACAAAGTATCAAAAAGTTAACAAGTGCCTTCTTGATATGAGTGCTTTGGATATAGGGTTGATTGATGATAAGTAGCAGATTTGAAGAGTTGCAAAGCAGATGTCAAAAGATTAGAAAAAGAAAAATTATTAAAATTGCTGTAACAGTTATTTTTTTATCTGCTGTAATTGTGGCAGGTTGTTTGTTTACAAGAGATAACCATGCTGCTTCTTATAAAAAAACAGTTATCAAAAAAGAGCAGCCTTTAAAAATTGCAAATAATAAAATAGAGACAAATACCAAATCGAAAAACAATGTTACTTTAAAATTAAAGCCGATTATAAATATACCGAGGGTTAAAGTAAAGCCTGTAAAAACCAATGTTGCAAAACCTAAGGCTGCTATCACCCCAAAAACAAAAGTCAACCAACCGGAAGTTGCAGAAGAGAAGAGTGTAAAAAAACCAAAAAAACCTCTTTTGCAAATTACAACATTAACTGCCGATACAAAAACAGTTTTATTGAAAAATTACAGTGTCAAAAAAGATTATACATCAGCTTTGAAGCTTGCTGAGTATTTTCTAAAAAAAAGAGATTTTCTCAAAGCACTTTACTGGGCAAAAAATGCCAATAAACTGGACTCTACAAAAGAGAATTCATGGATAATATATGCAAAAGCAAAATACGCACTCGGTAAAAAAGAGGATGCTATAGACTCTTTAAAAACTTTTTTAAATATTTTTTACTCTAAAAATGCTGATGAACTTTTGCAAAAATATATGAAAGAGAAAAAATGAGACAATTATTGTTGCTGGTGCTCTCTTTTGGCTTGATGTTTGCAGCAGAGATAAATTATGATAAACTTTTAAATTACTATAAAGAAAAAAATTTTAAAAAAACATGCAGATATGCAAAAAAAGCTCTTAACAGGCTTAAGAGCCCCTTTTTATCCATAGCGGGCGACGCGTGTGTAAAAGAGGATGATATAAATATACTCGGCATCATTGTTACCAAACTAAACAAAACCAAAAGTGACAGAGTGAATGCATCATATTTTGCGACTTTGATTTTAGAAAAAAAGCTTATCTATCAGTTTATGAATGACGGACTTGACTTGTCGGGTTTGATTCTACCCAAAACGGAGCATATACTTTCAAGAGTATTTGAAAAACTATCTCAAAAAAGGTATAAAATTATTCAAAATAAGATAGTGATAAATGACAAACCGTATAGATATATTTTGTGGCTTTCAAGTGATATGCCTGCTAAACTCTATATAGATGAGTATAAAGATACAATATTTGTAAAAAGGCACTGGTTTAGATAAAGGTAAAATTATGTTGCAAAAAAAGATAAGATTAGGAGATCTGCTTGTAGAAAAAAAATATATAAGCAGTGATGATTTACAAAGAGCATTAGAGCTTCAAAAAGAGGAAAACTACAGATACAAACTTGGTGAAATTTTTGTTAATGAGGGATTTATAAGCGAAAAAGAGTTGGCCGCACTTTTATCAAGTCAG
>JALVWW010000332.1 GCA_027023175.1 Campylobacterales bacterium | reverse complement strand
GTTTTTAAAAAATTCAATAAACCATTCATAGTGAAAGATATGGTATTTGTAAAACTAAATGCATTATTCCATCCCATATGAAGCAATTGGTCACCGGTAGCAGTTAAAGTAGCGGTATTTGTTCCTACACTGGCACCATCTAAAGTAGGTACATTTGTTCCTGTAGGATTGTTTATAGCCAACGCAAACTGTGTCCAGTCAACACCACTTGAATGAGTTTTATCAAGAATGACTGATATGATTGATACATCTATCAAAACTTCTTTGTCAAGCCTTTTTTTGATACTGTCAAGGTATTTGCCTATACGATCAAGTTGCTGCTTTGTTCCTGTTACAGTTATGAGTCCGGCATTTTGGTTGACAACAGGATCTTTTACCACATACTTCTCACTTCCGGCATTTGCAATAGAGAGGATCTCTTTTGAAAGATCTTTCCAAAAATTAAATGATTCACTTGTTGTTATTTGGTTTTCATCAGTTGCAGCATTACTTCCTGTATCAGAGTTTGAAGATTGTACTGAAGCATTGAGAACTGCTTTTCCAGTCCTGTCTGAAGTTATATAGTCTATTTTAAATGTCTTGGTATTTATACCTGAAATTTTAAGTACTCCATCTTCAAATGTGTAGTAAAGATTATTATCTTTTAATAAAATATCAAAAATCTCTTGCAAAGACATACTGTTTATATTGATACCGTTTAATTTTTCATTGATTTGTTCTTTTGCAACTTTGTCTTTTACCAAAATACTAAAATTACACTCCAGACTTAACTGGGTAAGCAGTTCGTTTGTTGTAATATCGTCAAGAACTTTTATATTAAATGCTCTGTACTTGCAACTGTTGTCAGCTTTTAGACTATTTTCAAAAACAAGCAAGCTTAAGACAATAAAGAGTGTTATATTAAAAGTTTTTAGTAATTTGAATCTTATCATTTTTTTTCCTTAAAAATAGTTCTAGTTTTTTTCTCTTTCGTTTTAGTATCACACTGCTGTTTTTTATCTTTACCAATCTATAACTATAAACTTTGGATCTAATTTTATACCATTTTTTATTAATATTGGCCTTATCGTCAAAAATACCATACAGTTTCAAAACTATCGGCTTTGGTTTTGTAATATTCTTATCTTTTATAATTTTTAAAACAGTTCTATCAACAAAAGGTGTAACAACCCTGCTGAGCTCCTTGTCGCTGGGGCCTACTCTTTTTTTGCTTATCTGCTCAAATATTGTATCATATTTTTGTACATTTACTTCATTGTTTATGCTGATTTTGCTTTCAATTTTACTTTCAACGGCAGCTTGGACAAACAATACTGCAAATGCGGCTAAAAGGAGTAATTTTTTCAATATTTTATCCCCCATACTGCTATTTTAAAGTTGACATGGATAGTTTTTTTGATATCCATTGTCAAGCTATGTACATCTACAACCAAATTGCTCTCTTCGATAGAGTTGATAAATTTTATAAGATTATTGAAGTTTCCATTTGCATCTACTTCTACATCCAAAGCTTGTTCAACCTTTTTATAATTTAATTCATTAAACTGATTTTTTATAAAATTTATATTAACATTATATTTATTGGCATTTTTTGTTATATCATTAATAAAATTAGCCCAATTTACATCATTATAAAGCAAATATGACAATTCTCTTAATTTTGTATCTATATAACCATTTGCAAAGATTGTAGCTTGAAGTTTATCTTTTGCAAGCTTTATCTTCTGTTTTGCTTTTTTAATATAATAAAATTTATCACCATTTACAGTTTTTGAGTTTATGTAATTTTGCTCTTTGGCAATTTTTGTCTTCATAACTTTCAACTCTTTTTTTGTTTGTTTTAGTATATTTTCACTTACAGGTAAAACATAAAGATACACTACCGTTGCAATAATGATAAATACACCTGCGTATATTATAGTAAGTTCACTGCTTTTTTTATCTTTTAGTGCTAAGTCTATCTTTTCAAATAATTTATCAGATGTTGCCATTTAAAACTACCTTAATATCGCTTAAATATATTCTTTTTTTCTTATCTTTCTTTATCTCTTTAGTGCTTACACTATACTTTTTCATTTGTGTTAAAGCTCTAATGAGTTCGGTAATATTTTTACCACTTCTACTAAAAACCGATAGGGTCATAGACATCTTATTGTCTTTAGTATTTTCTATTTTTACATTATATATTTTTGATTTGTATTTATTAATTTTTTTAAATATCTCAACAAGCAATTCTATTTTCATAGGATAGTGAATCTTTTTAGAATATATTTGATTTATAAGTTTTTCTCTAAAGCTTAATTTTAAAAATTCTTTATTAAGTTTGTCTTGAACTAATTTTTGCTCTTTTTCAAGTCTTGTCAGCTGACTTTTTATATTATTTGCCTCAATATAAAGCTGATGCTCCTTAGTTTTTAAATTTTCAAGTTTTAGTTTTATAAAGTATGCATAACCAAACTCATAAGCAGGATAAAGAAGAGAAACTAATAACGATAATATAAGCACATAAAATATTTTTCCCGTAGGTCTTTGTCTAAAAGGTGGCGGTCTTTTAAAAATGGAAAAATTCAAAGAGTCATCCGGCTCCTCTATATAATCCATTGCAGAAAGAATCATAAGATTGTGCAATTGTTCGTTTTGAACTTCCTTTGCATTTTTTGCTATTATAAAATTAAGTTCATGAGGCTCTATATCTATATAAGTTCTTATATATCTGTCTATATTTTTAAATACACCTATGCTTGAGTTTATATATATGCGGTTTATATTTTCTACCATATATGCTCTTTTGGCATAAAATATAATATCGTTGATATATACAAACATCTCTTTATAAAGTTTTATGATAAGTCTTTGGTTTTCTTCGGAGATATTTGCGGAATGACCTGTCAGTATAAAGTTTGTAAAATCCTCGTACTGATAACTCTCTCCTGAAATTTCACAAAACTTTTCATGCATTCTTTCAAGTGAATAGTTTAACGACTTTGAATATATATACTCTCCGTCAGCATAAATAGCTAAAAATGCGTCACTCTTTTTAAAATATAAAAAACAGTCAACACTGTCTTTTTCAAGGAGATTTTTATTGTAGATGGATTTAATAAGAAGAGATTCGGGCAAGATATAGTCTATATACTTTATCTTTTTTACTACCTCTTTAAACTCTTCTTCGATTTTGTTAGTTTCAATGGCAAATATATTAAATTTTCTTTTATTGCTGTTTTCAAAGCCGAAGAACTCTTTGTAAAAAATGGTATATTGAACTGCTGGGTCAAAATTTAATTCATCATAAACCTGAATATCAATGGCACTTTCTAAATATTCATCAGTTATATTTCTACTTATTTCAATAGAATCTGTTATGAGGTGTTTTGAGCTTAGTATAGATATATAAAAGTTTTCTTTTTTAAATCCAGAAAGCTTGTTTAGTTTTATCTCATTGTTTTGAAACTTATATGACTTTCTGGTAGTCGGATCTATCGTAATGATAGAGTTATAGCGTTTTGTTTTATCAGCTTGTTTCTTTGCCATATTGCCATCCATTTTTACATAATATGTATTTTATATATTTTTAGCTTAATCCAACCTTTATTTATCGCTATATAGCAATATTTGCTAACTGCAATACTACTTTTCTACCCTATAGCCCAAATCAGCTAAAGCTTTCTTATCTTTGCTCCAACCGGGCTTTACAATTACTTCAAGCTTTAAAAATACCTTTTTTCCACTTAAGTTTTCTATATTTTTTCTAGCCTCTGTTCCTATTCTTTTTATGGCACTTCCCCCCTTACCTATTATCATACCTTTTTGTGATTTTTTCTCAGTTATTATATTGGCATAAATTTTCTCCAAATCTTTACCCTCTTCCACTTTTTCCACGACTACATCGCTAAGATATGGTATTTCGTCGCTAAGGTTGTTAAAAAGTGCTTCTCTGATATACTCTTTGTATATCTCTTTTAAGTTTTCAGTAGTTAAAAGCTCCGGGTTGTACAGATAGGGGTGATTTGGAATATATTTGGAAATGATATCCAACAGCTCACTCTGTTTTGTTCCTTTTTTTATGGATATCGGGACCAACTCTTTGTAACTCTCTTGATATTTATGATACTGGGCTATCTTTTTAAGTAGTTCATTTTTGCTTACAAGATCCATTTTGGTTAAAAGCACTATATGTGGAGTCTTTTTTTTATTTAGTTTCAAAAAATTCTCATACTCTTGGATACTGTCTTTTACGGAAGCTAAAAATAAAACAAGATCACAATCCCCTATAGCTTTCAAAGCCTCTTCGAGCATAAATTGATTTAAAAGTCTCTCTTTTTGATGAATTCCTGGAGTATCTATGAAAATTATCTGAGTATTTTTATGCATCACTATAAAATTCATTCTTTTTCTGGTTGCATTAGCTTTGTGTGATACAAGTGCCAGTTTTTCTCCTATAAGCCAGTTTAAAAGTGAGCTTTTGCCGCTGTTTGGTCTACCTACGACTGAGACAAAACCTGCTTTGGTTTCTATATCACTCACAGAATGTACCTTGAAACTTCTTCATCTTCTATAACTTCATCAAGTTTTTTATGCACCATCTCTTTAGTAACTATTATAGTCTCTCCCTTATGTTCATCCGCATCAAAGCTTATCTCTTCCAAAACTCTTTCTATAACAGTATGAAGTCTCCTGGCACCTATATCTTCAGTTTTTTCATTGGTTATGTGTGATATTCTTGCCATTGCTCTTATAGCCTCATCATCAAACTTAAGCTCAACTTCTTCGGTACTTAAAAGTGCTTCATACTGTCTAAGAAGTGAATTTTTTGGCTTTGTTAGTATTTGATAAAGCACATCCTCATCAAGTGAGCTAAGCTCAACTCTCAAAGGAAATCTTCCCTGAAGCTCCGGTATTAAATCACTAGGCTTTGTCAAATGAAATGCACCTGCAGCGATAAAAAGTATATGATCACTTTTAACCACTCCATATTTTGTATTGATACTACTTCCTTCAACGATAGGCAAAAGGTCTCTTTGAACTCCCTCTTTGCTTGGATCTTGTCTGGAGTTATTTTTTTGGCTTACAGCAATCTTGTCTATCTCGTCTATAAAAACAATCCCGCCGTTTTCTACTCTTTTTAAAGCTTCACTTTTTACCAGATCCATATCCAAAAGTGTTTCACTTGCTTCATTTTTAAGTATCTCTTTTGCCTCTTTTACAGATACCTCTTTTTTTATCTTTTCTCTACCGCTACCGAGTATTTTTATAAAAGACTCTTGAACCTTTATAACTTCAGGGGGAAGCGAACTGTCATCACTGCCACCAAAACCTTTTTGTATCTCAAGCTCTATTTTAAGATCATCAAGATCACCATTTCTAAACTTTTGAAGCATTCTGTTGTAACTCTTTTCATAATCCTCTTTTTTTTCGGCAGTAGCCCCCTTTGGCAATGGAGGTAAAAGTTTTTCAAGTATCTTTTTTTCTATGTAGCTCTCTATTGAGTCTTTATTTTTCTCTTTATGTTCACTTTTTACAAGATTGATAGCGTTTGAAACCAAATCTCTTATCATAGACTCCACATCCCGCCCAACAAAACCGACTTCGGTATATTTACTAGCTTCCACTTTTGCAAACGGAAGACTAAGCATTTTGGCCAGTCTTCTTGCTATCTCAGTTTTTCCGACACCGGTAGATCCAATCATAAGGATATTTTTAGGCATTATCTCATCTTGCATCTCTTTTGGAAGTTTCATCCTTCTGTATCTATTTCTAAGAGCTATAGCTATAGCTTTTTTTGCCTCTTTTTGACCTATAATATACTCATCAAGATATGAAACTATCTCTTTTGGAGTTAAATTCATTTGCTTTCATCCTTTTGTTCTAAAGTATAGATATTGATATT
>JALVWW010000331.1 GCA_027023175.1 Campylobacterales bacterium | reverse complement strand
AACTCCGAAGGATATCTGTATGAGTGAGCTTTTTAGAACTTCTCTTTATGATTTGCATAAAGAGCTTAATGCGAGAAATGTTAGTTTTTGCGGGTGGGAGATGCCTGTGCAGTATGAGAGTATCATCAAGGAGCATGATGCCTGTAGAAATTCTGCCGCACTTTTTGATATATCACATATGGGGGAGTTTTTCTTTAAAGGTGATATCAAAAACAGCGGAGTCAATGAAAGTGTCACGCATGATCTTGTGAAGCTTCCTGTAGGAAAGTGCAAGTATGGGTTTTTGCTAAATGAAAGAGGCGGTATCATTGATGATCTTATCATCTATAAGCTTGGTGAAGATGAGCTTATGTTTGTAGTAAATGCTGCTAGAACTGATATAGACTTTAACACTATCAAAAACCGTCTAAATTCGGGTGAATTTGTAAACAGATCCAAAGAAATCTCAAAGATAGATATACAGGGACCAAAGTCCAAAGAGATGCTTAGAGAGTTTGTAGAGGTTGATTTGGATAAGTTGAAGTACTTTTCATTTGAGCAGAGTAGATTTGATGACTTTGAGTGTTTAGTTAGTAGAACCGGATATACAGGTGAGCTTGGATATGAGCTTTATATGAGTAATGACAAAGCCAAAGATGTTTGGAAAAAACTTATGGCAAAGGGTGCAACTCCGGCAGGTCTAGGTGCTAGAGATCTTTTAAGACTTGAGATGGGCTACAGCCTTTACGGAAACGAGCTAAACGAAGACATAACTCCACTTGAAGCCAACCTCTCAATGTTTGTCAAATTTGATACGGATTTTGTAGGCAAAGAGGCTCTTTTAAAACAAAAAGAGGAGGGTGTAAAAAGATTGATCCTGCCTTTTAGAAGTTTAAATAGACGAGCTCCAAAACATGGAGATAAAATATACCAAGATGACAATCTTATAGGCGAAGTAACCAGTGGGGCATACTCACCCTCTTTGGGTTACGGTATCGCTTTGGGAATGTTTGAGCTTGACAAATATGATGAAAACAAAGAGTTTGAAACAAGAAACGAAAGAGGAAGTCTCAAAGTACAAAAAGATACTCTACCGTTTCTCAAAAGAGATAACTAATCACAAAAAAAGGAGATAGAAATGATAAAATATTCAAAAGATCATGAATGGGTAAAAGTTAAAGGTGATATAGGTAATGTTGGGATTTCCGAACATGCTGTAGAGGAGCTTGGAGATATAACTTATATAGAAGGACCAAATGTAGGAGATACACTCAAAGCAGGTGATGCAGTAGGATTTGTAGAGTCTGTAAAAGCCGCAAGTGATATCTACTCACCTGTCAGCGGGGAAGTTGTAGAAGTAAATGAAACCCTAGAGAGTGAGCCGGAAATCGTCAATACCGACCCGTTGGGTGAGGGTTGGATATACAGAATAAAACTAAGTGATAAAAGTGAACTTGATAGCTTAATGAGTGAAAAAGAGTATTTTGAAATGATAAAAGAGTAGCACTAATTACTAATCACGAGTTACGAATCACGAATCACGAAACAAAGGATATCTATGCCATATACACCGCATACTAAAGAAGATGTAAGCTCTATGCTTGATACTATCGCTCTTAAAGATGAGAGTGAACTTTTTGATACCATACCAAAAGAGTTAAGAGCAAAAAGTTTTGACTTGCCTGAGGGTATGAGTGAGTTTGAAGCTTATGAAACACTAAAGAAAATTGCTAAAAAAAATAAAAATGACAAAGTGCTTTTTATGGGAGGAGGGTATTATGAGCATATTATTCCCTCGGTAGTTGACGCACTATCCATGAGATCTGAATTTTATACAGCATATACCCCATATCAGGCCGAAGCATCTCAAGGTACTTTACAGGCTCTTTATGAGTATCAGTCGCTCATTTGCAGGCTTTTTGAAATGGATGTTACAAATGCTTCCATGTATGACGGAGGTACGGCATTGGCTGAAGCAGCTTTGATGTCCATAAGAGCAAGAAGAAGAGATAAAGTTTTGCTTGATTATAGAGTCAATCCTATCTATAAAGATATAGTAAAAACTTACCTAAAAACTAGAGGATTTGAAGTAGTGGAAGTTGGGAAAGAGGGGATAGAGATAGATAAAGATGATATTTTGGAGCATATTGATGAAAGCATAGCATCTTATATATTTCAAAATCCAAACTTTTTCGGCTCCATAGAAGAGTATGATGAAATTATTTCAGCTTTGCATGAGAAAAAGGCTTTGGCGATAGGGCTATTTTATCCGATAAGTCTTGGTATCTTGAAAACTCCGGGTGAAATGGGTGTAGATATAACATGTGCTGATGGTCAAAGTCTTGGCAATTATCTTGGATTTGGCGGTCCCTCTTTTGGGATAATGGCTACCAAAAAAGAGTTTATGAGACAAATTCCGGGAAGAATTGCAGGAAAAACTATAGACATAAACGGAAAAACAGCTTATGTTTTAACTCTTCAAGCAAGAGAGCAGCATATAAGAAGAGAAAAAGCAACTTCCAACATTTGCTCCAACCAAAACCTGATGGCTCTAAGAGCTACTATATTTTTAAGCTCTATCGGTAAAGAGGGCTTTAAAGATATGGCAGAGCAAAATCTACAAAATGCAAACTATCTAAAAGAAAAGCTTTCAGCTATAAATGGAGTACAAATCTTAAACAATGCCTATACATTCAATGAATTTGTTATCAAACTTCCAAAAAGCTCAAGCGAAATATTAAACGGATTTAGACAAAGAGGCATATATGCAGGTATAGACCTCTCAAAACTATATAAAGGTTTTGAAAACTCTTTACTTGTAGCAGTTACCGAAAAAAGGACAAAAGAGCAGCTTGATGAGTATGTATCTGTTTTAAAGGATTTGCTATGAATATATTTGAAGCATCGAAAAAAGGAAGACACGGAGTAAAGCTTCCAAAATCCAGAGTAAAAAGTACTCCAAATCTTCCAAAAAATTTACAAAGAAGCGAGGATGCAAAACTGCCTGAACTTAGTGAGCTTGATGTAGTAAGACATTTTACCAGGCTATCTTCAAAAAACTTTTCTATAGATAAAAACTTTTATCCTTTAGGCTCATGTACTATGAAATACAATCCAAAAATAGAAGAGAAAGTAGCCTCATTGGAGCAGTTTTTAAATGCACATCCTTGGAGTATGTTAAATGATGAATTTACTAAAGATATACAGGGGTTGCTAGAAATTGTTGACATAAGCAAAAATTTACTTTGCGAAATAACCGGAATGGATGCATTTACTCTGATGCCTCAAGCCGGAGCTCACGGTGAAATGACGGGTATCATGCTTATACATGCTTATCATCAAAACAAAGGTAACAAAAAAAGATATGTCATAGTTCCGGACTCTTCACACGGCACCAATCCGGCAACCGCTTCTATGGTAGGGTATGAAGTTATCACCATAAAAAGCGACGAAGAGGGTGTGATGAATTTGCAAGAGTTTAAAAAAGCTATGAATGATGAGGTGGCTGCTGTGATGCTGACAGTGCCAAATACTCTTGGTATCTTCAACCCCTATATAAAAGAAGTTTGTGATATTGCTCACTCACATGATGCACTAATGTACTATGACGGAGCAAATTTAAATGCAATTTTAGGGGTAGTAAGACCAGGGGATTTGGGGTTTGATGTAACACATTTAAATCTTCATAAAACTTTTGCCACTCCTCATGGAGGCGGAGGTCCCGGAAGTGGACCAGTGGGAGTAAAAGAGTTTTTAAAACCCTTTTTACCAAACCTTCAAGTTACAAAAGATGAAAAAGGCTACAAAATAGCAAAACCAAATGAGCTCTCCATCGGTAGAATTTCGCCGTTTTTTGGAAACTATATGGTAACTTTACGAGCATTGGCTTATATATTGATACTTGGAAAAGAGGGGCTTAAAAATGTAAGCAAAAAAGCGGTACTTAACGCAAACTATATAAGAGTAAAATTAAAAGAGTTTTACGATCTGCCTTATGATAAGCCTTGCATGCATGAGTGTGTACTAAGTGCCAAAACTTTGGCAAAAGAGCATGGGGTAAGAGCACTTGATATTGCTAAATATCTGCTTGATTTTGGACTTCACGCACCTACCATATACTTTCCGCTTATTGTAAAAGAGGCTATGATGATAGAGCCGACTGAAACAGAGAGTAAAGAGAGTATCGACTTTTTTTGTAAAAAGATGATAGATGCCGTAGATTTGGCAAAGTCTGATCCAAAAAGTTTTGCCAAATTACCGAAAAGCACACCTGTTTCAAGACCGGATGAGACAAAAGCCGCAAGAGAACTCGATATATGTTTCAAGTAGATGAGTTCAAGCTTATCATAGATAAAGAGCATTTAAGTGCCAAAGCCAATATGGACATAGACAAGGAGCTTTTTTACAGTTTTAAAGATGGCGATAAGCCGATTTTAAGGATTTATAACTGGGAAGAGTCTTTTACTTACGGTGCTTCTCAAAAAGAAGAGGAGCTTGACTTTGAGTATGGTAAAAGCTCGGCAAAAAGGATAACAGGCGGGGGGATACTCCTTCATGGGCATGATATATCCTACTGCATAGTTACACCCGTAAACTCTGTAAAAAATGCTAGTGTAAAAAGAAGTTATGAAGAGTTGTGCAAGTTTATACTCGATTTTTATAAAAGTCTGGGGCTTGAGCCGAGCTTTGCAAAAGATATAAAAGATATAGAGCTTTACAAGAGTTCGTTTTGTCAAGTGGGTTTTGAGCCTTATGATATTATCATCAAAGGTAAAAAGATGGGCGGTAACGCACAAAAAAGATCAAGGCATACTATACTTCAACACGGTTCAATTCCTTTTAAAACCATCTCTCATCCAAAAGGGGGATACTCTTTGGAGGATGTGGGAATATTTCTAAATGAAGATGATGTGATAGATGGTCTTATAAAAAGTTTTAGGAGAGTTTATGGCACAAAGGAAGCCTGAATGGCTTAGAAAAAAGGTTTCATTTACAGCAAAAAGAGAGACTGATGAACTTTTGAAAGATATTGGCATAGCTACCATCTGCCAAGAGGCGAGTTGTCCGAATATATCTGAATGTTTTAGTAAAAAACAGGCAACTTTTTTGATACTTGGAACCATCTGCACAAGAGCCTGTACATTTTGTGATGTTGCAAGGGGTAAGCCTAAAAGTGTAGATGAAGATGAGATACAAAGAGTTGTGGAAGCCTCAAAAAGAATGGGACTACAAAATGTAGTCATAACAAGTGTGACCAGAGATGATTTGGATGACGGTGGAGCGGAACATTTTGTAAAATGTGTCAAGGCTTTAAGAGATATGAAACCGGACATCAAGATAGAGTTGCTTATACCTGATATGAATGAAGATAAAAGCGCCATAAACAAAGTAGCAAACTGTGGAGCCGAGATAGTAGGACACAATATAGAAACAGTACCGAGAAGATATGATGTAAGAGGCGGCTCAAACTACCAAAGATCTCTTAGAGTTTTAAAAATGATAAAAGAGTCCAATCCAGAAGTAAATACAAAAAGTGCTATCATGCTTGGGCTTGGAGAGAGTGAGGATGAGGTAGTAGAGACTTTAAAGGATTTAAGAGATGTAGAGTGCGATTTTTTAAGTATCGGTCAATATTTAGCTCCTTCAAAAAAGCATACACCGGTGCTGGAGTATGTTCATCCTAAACAGTTTGATAAGTATAAAGAGATAGCTTTAAAGCTTGGTTTTAGATATGTGATGAGTTCCCCTTATACTAGGAGTTCATATATGGCACATGAGTATCTGCAAGTATAGGTTATCCCAAATTTTGCAATAGACTTCAATGATGAGTGCTAATGTAATGAAGTCTTTTGCAAAATTTGGGTTGGACTTATCTTGTTTTTACAATATCTTGGATATTATTCTTAGAAAATTTTGGGAGAAGAGATGAAAA
>JALVWW010000330.1 GCA_027023175.1 Campylobacterales bacterium | reverse complement strand
CATTCATGCCATATATATAGGTAGGCAACTCTTTTGAGTAGGCTGATAGTATAACTTTTTTTGCACCGTTTTTTATATGCCAAGAGAGATCCTCTTTTTTGTGATAAACTCCGCTACACTCAAAAACGATATCAATACTATCCCATTGAAGCTTTTTTATATCATTGCAGTTTGTCATTTTAAATTTTGCATCAGTTTCAAAATTCCCGTAAGAGCTGTCATATTTTAAAAGATGATCCATAATATTTATATCATATATATCATTGACTTGCATAAGTTGAAAATTGGGATTTTGTAAAACAATTCTAGCTAAAATCCTCCCGATTCTTCCAAAACCGTTGATCGCAACTTTTATCTTATTATTCTTGCCACCTTGCCACCTTGCCACCTTGCCACCTTATTCGTAATTTCAAGCGGATTATACCATATTTTCAACTATATATTTTTTCTCACTTTGATATAGATAATATTTTAGCTATAATATAGAAAAAATATTTAAAAAGGTTAATATGTTATCTTTTTTTGCCAAAACTCCAAATGATGTTATGCAAGAGCTTTTTAAAAAGTTTAAATAATAGAAGAAAAAATATTTGTAAAATTTTGATATAATTCTAAAAAACTAAGGTTTAAAATGAGTGCATCTTTATTTGAACAATGTTTAAATAAACTTGGTATGTTAAAAGATGAAACTGATAGTGGACTATATTTTTTAGATTCTTATACAGATAATTTAGAAGTAAAAATTTATTTAAATGAAGCAAAACAATATAAGCCAACAGCGATATACTTTGTAAAAAGTAGTAATAGATTAAAACCATTAATTTACATTTACAATAATACTAATAATCAATACAATATAGAAGATTTATCAAAACTTCATAAGCAACTTTGGAATGCTTATAAAGTTCCCATGTTCTTTTTAATAGAAGCTACAGAAATAAAAGTTTTTAACTGCTTAGAAAAGCCAAATATTGAAAATGGTGATCTAAAGCCAGTTAGCCCACTTGAAATAATAAATATGACCTCAAATATTATAAGTGAATTTAAAGCCAATATGTTTGATTCCGGTGCTTTTTGGTCAACAAAATATGCTCATAATTTTCAATATTCAAACAGTGTATATGAGATATTATTAGACGAGCTTAAAAAAGAAAGAAAAAGATTGATTGATGAAAATATCTTGTCTCAGAAGACAACCGATAGTCTTTTTATGAAAAGTATCTTATTAAAATATATGGAGGAAAGAGGTGTCTTCAAAAAAGATTATTGGAAAAAGTTTAAAGACAATGCAAATTCATTTGTTGATATTTTTTCAGATAGTAAAAGTTTAATTAAGCTTTTTAATGATTTAAGTCAGCATTTTAACGGAGGGATTTTTAAACTTACTGATATAGAAAGAAGTGAAATAGAAAACAATGATTTAAGTGAATTTCAATATTTTTTACAGGGCAATAAGCAAGGAAGACAGTTATTGCTTTGGAGTATTTACTCTTTTAAAGATTTACCGATTGAACTAATTAGTAATATTTATGAGCTATTTCTAAAAACAGAAACAGGAGAGAATAAAGGTATTGTTTATACCCCACCTATTTTAGTTGATTTTATGATAGATGAAATAATGCCGATTGATAAACCTAAAAAATCTTTTAAGGTTATCGATCCAGCTTGTGGATCAGGAGTATTTTTAGTAGGTGTTTACAAGCGGCTTATTCAGTGGTGGATAATTCAAAATGGATGGAAAAAGCCATCAGTAAAAACTGCCAAAAAGCTTATCAAGGATAATATTTATGGTATTGATACAGAAAAAGGTGCTGTGCAATTATCTATGTTTAGTTTGTCTTTGGCTCTTTGTGATACTTTGCAACCGGATGCAATATGGAATGAATTAAAATTTGACAATCTTGAAGATACCGGCAATATTCTACATAAAGATTTTTTTGAATATGTACAAGATAAAAGAAATTTAAATAAATTTGATTTAGTTTTAGGGAATCCTCCATTCAAATCAAATACCAATTCTGTTCATTTTACAAAATTAGATAAACAAGAAGAGAAGCTAAGACCCAAAATTAATAATAAAAACCTAAAATTACCAGATAAGCAGTTGGCTTTATTTTTTTTAGAGCAAAGTTTTAAGTTTCTAAAAAATGATGCATATATTTGTTTAGTTCAACCTTCTGCATTTTTGTACAATAATAATGTTTTTGAATTTAGAAATTATTTGTTGAAAAAATATTTATGTGCCCAAGTGATAGACTTTGCTTGCCTAAATAACTCACTTTTTAAAAGAAAAGGAAGCGGTGCAAATGTGGCTGTTTCAACACTCTTTTTTCAGAAAAAATCTCCTGTATTAGATAAAAATAACATTTTGCATGTTACAGTTAGAGAAACATTTACTGCAAAAGAAAAAATCTATTTTGATTTAACACATTATGATTTTCACCGAGTATCATACAAAGAAGCACTTACCCAAAAAAGTATTTGGAAATGCAACCTTATGGGTGGTGGAAGAACAAAAGATATTGTTAAGAAATTAGACTCATTACCCAAACTAGGCGAATATTTAAAAGAAAAAGTTGAACAAGATGAGTGGGCTTATTCTGAAGGAATACAGATAAACGGGAAAGATAAATACAAGGAAAAACATAACAATGCTTATCATATAACAAATAAAGATTTTTTACCAGCAAATTCATGGACAAAGATTGGAATAGATAATACTAAAATATATAAATTACAAGAAACACATTTTCATAGAGATAAAAAAAGAAATAAGAATATTTTTATGCCACCACATTTATTAATAAAAGAGAAACTTGATGATAAAAAAATTATTTATGAAATGAGGGATGACTATTTAGTATTTACACATGATACAATTGGAATATATTCTCCTTTAAATGATGTTGAGAAATTAAAACAAATAGCAAAAAACTTAGAACTAAATGGAAAAATATATATGTTTTTTTTAGCATCTATAAGTTCTCAAGCAGGTGTTAGTCGAGCAACAAGTTTATTAAAAAAGGATATTGACAATATTCCATATAGTGAGAATATTGATAAACTTCCTATCACAACAACCGATCAGCACTTTATAGATGATGTGCTAGATTATATGCTTGATTTTTGTAAAGGCAAAAAAAATTCTCCACTTTTAAAAAAAGCAACAAACAGGCAATTACGAGAATATCAAAATGTTTTTTCTGATACTCTAAATACTGTTTATGATAATTTTAAACCTTATAAAATATTTGAAAGTGATTCATATATTGTAAACTCTTTTTATTATAAAAATAAGCCAAACAATTCCATATTTTATGATGTCAAATTATCTGATGAGGATATTGATACTGTTGTAAAGAGTAGAATTGGCAATAGTGTATATGTAACCAAAATACTAAGATTATATGACAAAAATACAATATATTTTATAAAGCCTAAACAGTATCGTTTTTGGCTAAAATCTATTGCAGTAAGAGATGCAGATGAAACATTTGCAGATTTAGTTAAAATGGGGTATTGATGTTAAGTGATAGCATCTCGCAAAGTAATTCTATACAAAATAATTTGACACAACTTGAACACAAAAAGTCAATAACAAAAGTTATAGAATATATTAAAATGAAACTACCTGATTTTATTTCTATTGCCAAAATGGAAGGTATCAGAGTTGAAAAAGGGTTAAACCATTTGTTTGTAAGGATCATGGACGATCATAAATTATTTCAATTTATGCATGAAGATATTGAACATCCAATAAGCGGAAATTCTGCCACAATTGATATCGGCATTTATACAAAAGGTGATAGCTCAACAAGATTTTTTGCTATAGAAGCAAAAAGATTAGATACTAGTATTAGCAATTATAATCGTAGAAAAAAAGAATATATTGCAAATAATAATCAAGGGGGAATAGAACGATTTAAAAAAGAAATTCATGCAAAAGAGTTATTGTGTGCAGGAATGTCGGGATATGTTCAATCGGATAATTTTAATACTTGGCATAATAGAATTAATAACTATATAAATGAAGAAATAAATGGTTCTACTATAGGTGTAGTTTGGAATAGTAATGAATTGCTACAAATAGAAAAAATAGATACTGTGTATGCAACATACATATCTAAACACTTAAGAATAAGTGGAAATGAAATATATTTATACCATATTTGGATTAAATTGGAATAAGCTAGATATTATTTTGAAAAACAGATAACCAAAACTTATACCACTACGATAATATGCAAACATATACTTATGTATAATACAGTCTATTAAAGCTATCAGTGCATAGGGTTTTTAGAGATATCCATATTATAGTTTATGCTATAATAATGTAGTAGTAAATTTTGAGGAGTTTTTGATGTATTTTAAGTCATGGAGAGGTCACAAAGGATATGCCGTAGGAGCGGAGTTAGAAGCTAGACTGCAAGATAGAGATACTTTGGAGCTAAAAAATTACTCCTCAAAGATACGAGAGAGGTTTGAGCCTGAATATAAAGAAAAAATACATCAAGAGTTCCTTGAGTGTATGGTAGAGTTTGTTACTCCTGTTTGTCAGACATCTTTTGGAGTAGTAAATGAGCTTAAAGAGCAGATAGATTATCTTAAAAATGTGATAAAAGATGACGGTCTTTGTATAGCGACTTCGGGCTCACACTCATACAAGATAGACCCTTTAGAGTATGTAAATGATGAAAGATATGATGCTTTTGCCAAAGAGTACGGGATACTTCTTTCAAGATTTCATATATGTGGCTTTCATATCCATGTCGCTTTACCTTCTAGTGTTGAGGCTATGAGGGCATATAACTTCTCTTTAGAGTTTTTACCTCTATTTTTAGCTCTTAGCTCAAACTCTCCATACTTTAACGGTGAGGATGCCAGACTTTTATCTTATAGAGCAAAAATCTTTGAACAATTACCAAGAGCGGGACAGTCAAGCTATTTTGAAAATTTTTCAAAGATGAGAGATTTGTATGAAAAGATGCAAAATGCCGGTACTATAAAGAGTGCAAAAGATATATGGTGGGATCTAAGAATCAGTCCAAAATTCGGAACATTGGAGATAAGGATATGTGATGCGAGTAATGACTTTGAAAGACTTAGGCTTTTGGTTGTGCTTTTTCAAGCTTTATCTCTCTTTTCGCAAAACCAAGAGCTAAAAAGAATTCCTCATCAAATACTTTTGCAAAACAGATGGAATGCACTTCGTCATGGGCTTGACGGAGTATTTCAAAATAATGATACGGTAACAACTATGAGAGAGCATTTTTTGGATTTGGTAAATCGTATGGAAAAAGAGGGCATATTTACAAAGCTAAAAACTGAAGATGATATAATAAAATTAAAAGAGTTAGCCGATAAGGAAGAGTTAGCACTAAGGCAGATGAGAGTATATGAAGAGACAAAAGATTTTAAAGAAGTGGAGAAGTTAGGACTGCTATGAGTAAAAAATTGTTAGGTGTGATAAGTGCGGGAGATATAAATACCGCAAAAGCGGGTGAAGAGATACTAAAAAAAGGCGGCAATGCCTATGATGCTATGGTGGCTTGTTTGTTAGCTGCTCCTCTTTGTGAGCCGATACTGACAAGTTTAGCTGGTGGCGGCTTTATGCTTAGTGCAAAAGTCGGTGCTAAACCTATGATATATGACTTTTTTGTGGATGTACCTCCAAAAAATATAGAAGAGCCTGAATTTTTCCCTATAGATGTGGATTTTGGAACAACTATCCAAGAGTTTCATATAGGATGTGGATCTATTGCGGTTCCAGGAGTCATAAAAGGTGTTTGGCAAATATATCAAGACCTTTGCTCTTTACCTATGGATGAGCTTATAAAACCGGCTTTTAGATATGCAAGTGAGGGAATTTATATCTCAAAAATACAGGCTGATTTTTTAAAACTTTTAACTCCTATTTTTACCTCTACCAAAAGTTCAAGAGATT
>JALVWW010000329.1 GCA_027023175.1 Campylobacterales bacterium | reverse complement strand
AACATCCACCACAGGCTCCTTCAAGCTTTATATAAACTTTTCCGTTTTTTACACCGAGCAATTTTATTTTACCACCGTGAGATTTTACATACTCCTCAACTTTTGGCAAGTAATTTTGAACGGCATGGTATAACTCTTCATCACTAAATATCATTTTTTTACCTAATTTATTTTTTCTGAATATATACTATTCTTCCTTAAATAAGAGTAAAAGTATCTTATTTATTTTTTTACCAGTAAAAAAACTGCAAAATAGAGAAATATACTCCCTCTAAGAATGAACAAATGTCATAATGAATGATTTGGTTTTATGGAACTTTTTGCATAAAAAAATTCCTACAGTATAAACTACGCTACCTATAAATAAAAATATCACAGGAAGCTATCCCGCATGCTCCACAAAAAACTCAATCGCAATAATGATAAGCTGAAAATACTGAGCAAAAGATCAAACCCATGAGATTAGGAAATTTAGTTGACTCTTATCAGTCCTTTATAAATTTATTGGTATATACCAATATAATAGTAATATTATTTAACTAAAATTATAAATTTATATGGTAAAATTTAGACAATATAACAAAAGGATATAGCATGGGCGTTAAAAGCTTGGCAAAAAGTCACAAAAAATTCAAAGAGAGTTATGGTAGAAAATATGTAGATCTCTTTAAAGAGTTAGCCCAAAAAGGTCAGGCACCAAAGTCACTTTTTATCGGATGCAGTGACTCAAGGGTTGTGCCAAATCTTATAACTCATACTGATCCGGGAGAGATATTTGTAACAAGAAATATAGGAAATTTTATACCTCCTTATGACCCAGATAGAGAAAGTTGTGCAACTGCTGCAGTTATTGAGTATGCTTTGATGCATCTACAGGTATCAAATATCATAGTTTGTGGTCATACCCACTGTGGGGCATGTGAAGCCCTCTTTCAAGATATACCTGAAAATGAAGATGAAAGCAATCTTAAAAAATGGATGGCTTACGGTTTACCTGCAAAAGAACAGGCCGAAGCACTCATAGGACATGCAAGCCATAAAAAACTTTTGCGTTCGACTGAAAAATTTAATGTCATAGAGCAGTTAAATCATCTCTTGACTTATCCCGCGGTAAAACACAAAGTCCACTCCGGAGAACTTCATGTAATGGGTTGGTTTTATCATATACAAAGTGGCAACCTGGACTACTTCGACCCGATTGAATACAAATTTACACCACTTGAATATTTAGAATCAGACAAACAGTAAACCTATACCCATAATGATAAAAAGCAAACCTGAAACTCTAAAAAATATCTTCAGTTTTTCTTCGTTAAAAAACCATGCTTTGGCTTTTTTTGAAATATATCCGTAAAACATTAATGAACAAAATGATATAAGCATAAAAGTAGTTGTCATGATAAAAAATTGTAAAGCCATACTTCTTTTTTCATCCATAAAGAGCGGAAATACAGCTGTAAAAAAGAGTATAGGTTTTGGATTGGTTATGGCCACTAAAAATCCTCTTCTAAATACCCTAAAAATAGTTCTTTTTGCATGTTTTACATCTCTTGAAAGATGAAGTTTTAAATGAGTATTACTCATTTGTTTAAAACCTAGATAGATAAGATACAATGCCCCTATAACTTTTAGTATCGTATAAAAAACAGGCGAAGTTTTAAGCAAAACTCCAACTCCAAGCATTGCTACACTTGAGAGTATAAAAAGTCCTAAAATATTTCCTAAAGTTGAAAAAAATAGTTCTTTTATACCCATACTCATAGCCGTATTGATAGCCAATAGTATAGCAGCACCCGGCGAAGTTATAGTAAAAAATGCAATTATGAGATAATTGATATAGTTATGTAAATCCATACCGAAATATTACAAAAATAAAAAATTTATATCTTGCAAAATATTGCTATATCCCAACACTTGAATGTCTGAATATCTATTGTCTGCACAAATTCAAAAATATATGGCACTTCAACAATAAACAAACTAAACAAGTTTAAGGAGTAAGCAGAAGAACTCTTTATAGATGAGAATCAATATTTTAAAAGAGATATAACTTCATTACATCTAAAATCAAAACCTATGAACTTATGGGCGGTTGATACTATCCAAAGAGTATCAGATGGTATTAAAAGATATATAATGACAATAGTTGATCCAAACAGCAAAAATCTTACATATTACTGGATATACCCAAGAAGTCCAAAGATGAATGCATACAATGAAAGATTTAATAGAACCATACAGGAGCAGATAGAATACCTTTTAGAGAAATGTCCTGAGTGCCATATGTTGTGGACTAATACATAGCCTTGACTTTTAGGGTAAAAAAATGTAAAGTAACATAAGATATAAATAGATCTCAGCAAGAGAATGAGAAAACCAGAAATATCTCTAACAGGAAGTATATCAAGTATCCACATAAACAGTTTGAAAAATATATTAAAAATAGAAAAAGAGGTACATATTGAACAAAAAGTAGAGCTTACCGGAAAACTCACAAAGAAGATAAATATTTTAAAAAATATCTAGTTTTAGATATAAATCTGTATGATAAATATAAAAAATATTGAAAAAAGCTTAAAAGATAGCAATTTTTACAAAAGGTGGGCAAAATTAAAATAAAGAAATAGGAATAAAATAGTGACAATAGAAAAAAAAGAGAAAAAAAGTTATCTTTATACTGGATTTATTTTTTTATTTAGCGGTATTTTACTACTTTTTTATCTAGTAAAAGCAAGAGGACCTGTTGGAGATTTCATAACCGTTTTTTCAAAACTTTTTTCTGTTATTGTTGTTATATATGGCATAATTTATTTAGTGCGATATAATAAATTTTATCAAGAAAATGATGTTAAATTTGTTATCAAAGATAATACTCTTTTTTTTGACGATAAAGAGTATAGCCTAAAAAATAAATATCTAACTTTGCAATTTAACCAATCACCAAACAAAGAGCTTTTTAATGTTACTTTAAACTTAGAAGAAGATAAAAAATCGCAAACTATTTTTAAAGATTTAGTTTTTAGCTTATATGAAATGGAAGAGTTTTTAAAATTAATAAAACCTTATAGAAAAAATGATACTTGTTTGCTTGAGGACGATCCTTACAAAATAAAACTTTTTGAAGATGGATTTAGTTTTGAAAATAGAGAGATACTATACAAAGAGATACAAAGTTTCAAAACTAAGTTAATAGATGTTAGTGGTGCTTTATATTTAGACATTGAGATAGCTTTAAAAAATAATACAAAAATAGAAAAAAGACTAACAAATGGCTACACTGAATATGCAAGAGCTATTTATGCAAAAAAATTATTTGAAGCAAATAGCAAGGAGATACCGCCAATTGTGTGTCCAAAGGATGGTATTCTCGGCACTTTACTTGCTATTATTGCGCCTTTAACAATATTTCTACTTTACATTTTTGATGACAGTATGTTGCCGTTTGCGATTTTGGTATTTGTTTTAGTTATTTTTTATGCATTTTTCAACAACATCAGTGAGAAAAAAATTTGCAAAGAACTTCTTAAAATTGAAACAGATGAAAAGATAAAAAAAGAGTATAAAAGTTTAAATGGCTAAAAATTTTTTTATAAAAATATTTCCTTCTATTGTTTTGTTAACATTTATAATGGCTTTGATATCAAAAGATAAAATGTATGAATCTGCACTTGATATGATTACAAAAGAGATAAAATATTTTTTGCATAAAGACGAGCTGAATCATAAATCATTTTTAACTCCAACCTTTGAAAAATTGACTTTAAGTAAAGCAAAAGAGATATTGCAAACTAAAAGAGAAAAGCTAAATATCACTAGTGCAATCATTCAAAAAATAACTTCAAAAAAAACAAATAAACATAAAATCCTAATACACACAAACACCTATAGTCCATATTTTGACAAGAAAAAATATTTTAATATAGCTTTAAAACTAATAACTTATAATATTTGCAAAGATTATAACTTTAGTCAAACTCAAACTACACTCTATATAAAAAATGGTATTTTTAGCAAAAAATTAACGCCTAATAATGGAGATTGCAAGAAAGCTTTTAAGCTTTATAAAAAACTAGAAAAAAGATTTGATATAAACTTTAAAAATACTATCTCTGCCAATGATAAATACCCATATCTCAAAATAGATCAAAAGATAAAATTAACTAATGACTACATGACAAAAAATATCTTTAATACCATAAAAGATGCCTATATAAACCGTCCATATATAATCATTAAAGATGATGATAATAGAGCTTTAATTTTTAAGAATAAAAAACTATTAAGAGTGCTAAATCTTAAAGTTAAAGATATAATCTTGCATAGAAATTTTTTTATATATGATGATAAATTGTATTTTGTCAATAGAGGACTTTATTTGTTGGATTTAAAAAATTTACAACTATCATCAGCTTTTTATTATGCCAAAAACCTCTACAACCCTTTTGTACTAAACAACAAACTTTATGCCACCTATACAAAAAAAATACCTAATAATCTATCATTTGGATATAATAATTATCTCTTAGAGTACGATTTGGATCTAAATCTAACAAAAATGTATAGTTGCAATAGAAGTTTAAAAAATAGCTACTACGATAAAAACTTTTTTATCTATATTAATATGAAATTATATAAATATGATAAAAATTTTAACCTTTTAACATCGACATACACAAAAGAACTTACATACACTTTTAGTAAGATATACAGATACGAAAACGATCTCTATCTTTTAAAAGATACTGCGGATGGAAATCTCAGCAAAGCTATAGAAAATCTTTCACTCAAAACCATCAACCAAAAAGAGTTGAAAATAAAAAAGATAACAACCAACAACGATACAGTAGAGTTTTATAAAAACAAGCTTACACTAAAAACAACAAAATACACCAAAACTTTCCTTTTGCATCAAGATATCGATTCACCTAAAGCCACAACTTCAAAAAGCTTTTTTCTATTTTGGCAATACAATAGCTTGTATATCGTAGATAAAGATACTCTTTATACAATTTTAGTTGAAATATCAAACCAAGATAAAATCTACGATATAAAAGAGTATAAAGAGAATTTTATCGCTATTTTGACATCTGCAAAAATTTTTTACTTCGATTTAAAAAAGAAAAAGATTGTAAAAGAGATAACTAGATGACAGTCCAGCAAAAAATACAAAAATTAGATAAACAAATCGGAGCTATTTATCTGCTCATCTGCATAGGCTTGTTTATAGCCATAAGTTCTTCAAAAGAGGATCTTGCAGTTATTTTTAGGCTTATAGCTTTTGTTTTGTTTATATTTGGTGTTGCAAAGATAAATAGTGCAAACACCACAAAACAAGAAGAAAATATCGATATAGACATAAAAAATGATACACTCACCTGTAATAACAAAAAGTTTGATCTAAACAATTCTCATATTACGATAAATACACAAAAAATAGATGATTTTTACAAAGTTTCACTTATGATTGAGACAAAAAAAGATGTCAAAACTGTGTTTGAAGAGGTTATAGCTAATAAAGATGAGCTAAAAGAGCTTTTAGAGCTTATAAAACCTTATAAAAAAACCAATATCGATCTATTAAAAAATAAAATAAATACTATCACAAAAGAGACTAAGATTGATAAAATAGAAACCAAAAGTATCCCAAAAGATATAGATCTCTTCGATAAAGGGCTGATTGTAGATAATCAAGAGATTTTATATGATGAGATAGAGCATTTTTTTACAGATGATGAAAAAATTTATAGTAAAATATATACAGATATTAAGATAGAGTTAAAAAATGGAAATCTTATTAAAAAGCGAATATTAGATGAGAATGATAAAGCAAAAGCTTACTACGCCCAAATATATTTTGAAAACGGCAAAAGTTTCCCAAGAGAAAACTATAAATGTATAGATGGTAGATTTTGGATTATAAGCTTTATTGTTGCGGTTGTGTTATATTTTGGTTTTAGGGGTGAATTGTTTGGGTTTGTAGGTACTGTAGTATCTGTATTTAT
>JALVWW010000328.1 GCA_027023175.1 Campylobacterales bacterium | reverse complement strand
TTAAACTCCTCTATGAGTTTTTCTTGTCGCTCTTGTTTGAGCGAGTAAAAATCTTTAAGAGCTTTTTTTTGAGCTTTAGATACAGCACTATCGTTTGTATGATGTAGTAAATTCAAGCTAGTTGCACTTTTAGTATTTTCCAGTCAGTTTTTGTGGGTGCATTTTTCTCATGTGTCTCTTTGAGTACTTGGTAGTATGGATTGTTTTTGTGGATATGAGAGAGTGGGATGAAAGTCATTTTTTAATACAGTTAGAGTATAAGCAGGGATGTTCTTTATAAGTTTTTGATGCACTTTATGTTTGATAATCTCTAAACTCTCCTTGATGTAGGGAACAGGATAGATTTTTATCACTCTTTGAGCTTGTCTGAGTGAGAGTCAAAACTCATTTACAAGTCTTTTTTGCAAATCAAGATTATTAAAAATCTTCATCTCCTGTAGAGGATTTTTCTCACATTTTAGCTCTTTAAAGTGAAATTTTAGGGCGGTTACTTTTTTATTTTCTTTGGTGTAAGCGATTTTTACATCATAGCCACCGATGGAGCTTAACTCCTCTATGGCAGGTTTTATAACACGAGCAGAAAATCTTTTAAACTCTTTGTACTTCTCTTTATCTACTCCCATAAGTTTTTTAAAGTCATCAAGTAAAATGACTGGTGTTTGTCAGATGTTTTGATAATCGACAAATATTTCATAAAGACAGAGTGAGTATTTGGAGGAAAAAAGCTTCATGGTGGAGAGTTTTATCTTTGCATAGATATTTGGTTCATGCAGTTTTTTTCTTAGCACTGGCGAAAAGGAGTAAGTACATTTTCACTGAGCAAACTCAACAGAGGCAAGGAGTGTCGTTGCACTCCAAGCATCTTTATCTTTTCATAAAAGATTAAACTCAACGACAGTTGCTAGAAGTCCTTTGAGGGCTTCTTTTAAATAGGAGAGATTTTTAGAGTTAAAACCTACAATGGTTTTGAGGTATTTTAACTCTATTGTAAAACTCTCTTTCTCTTTGAGGTCAATATATGCAAATGCAATCAAAAAGTTTAAAATCTTTCTTTGCAAGAGTGAGATTTTATTAGAGATGGCGACAATCGCTGAGTTTTTTATCAGTTTATCGTTTAATGTTTTTGTCATAATTTTGTTTTTAAAAGAACATCCCTGTATATGAATTGAATTGAAAATTTATTTAAAGCTTTTATAAATGGGTAATTATTTTTTTATAAATAAAGGCTTTAGGAATGTTCTGTAATCAAGTATATTCACAAGACTACAAATTGCAAATATTTTCACTTGACACGAGTCTCTCAAATGTTGTGTAGTAAAAAATAGGATATTTATAACTATACCCATAAATGGGTACTTTATTCCCCATAAAAGGAGCCCTTTACATAAAAAGTACCCCATAAAGTGTGTCTTTTGGCTTTTTTCGTGGCTCTATAGTGCCAACAAGCGCCACCCTAAAATATATTGAATTAAAATAACTATTAAATCGATAGTGATTTTAAAAAAATAATCCATAAAAAATAGTCTACTGAAATATTTGCAATAAATAAAAAGATATGATGTAATAAGAGTACAAGTTAAAAAAGCTTTTTATAAATTAACACATAACTATGAGCTTATTTGAAACCCTGCTACAGATTAAAACTCAAAAGAAAAACCACCTCGTAAAAGCTGTATTTGTACCAAATGCAGTATTATGAAATAAGTGAGCATACTTTCTCTATCATTATGACTTTATCAAAAATATATTTTATATTAACGACATAGATTGTATATGACAAAAGTGAAGAGTAAGTGCTACTAATATCATTGAGCAGATAGTATCGCTCGCTTATAAACAAGAGAGAAAAGCATTTGAATCAATAGTAGAACTCTTTCCTAAAGATAGAGTTCCTAAAACATACTACTTCTACCGTCAAAAAAGTACAAATATCATCATAATAGATTATGTCACACTTGAGCCTATAAAAAATGACAAAGGAGAGGTAACAGGATTTAACTCTCCATCATGGGATAAAAACAGCACTCAAAAATATAAAGAGGCAGATACCTTACTCTGTGAATCTGTGAAATAGAGCAATAAGCTCAATACTTGAATAAGATACCTTACAAAGTATTGTACAAGTCTGGGACACCTTGATTTTAATAAATTACACTTATAAATACATCTAAAATGATAATCAATTTTTTACACACATTGCTCTTTAGAGTGCGAATGAAACTCTCATTCTATCTCTTTAGTAAAAAAATACCCTCAAGTGAGTTTAAAAAGCACACTCTCATTACAGGGATGACAGGAAGCTGAAAGAGTGAACTTTTAAAATATCTCATAAACTTTCAGATAGAAAAAAACAAAAGTTCTGTAATCGTACTTGATCCACATGGTGATGTAGCTAAAGAGATTGTAGAGAATAAATTTTTAGACAAATCAAGAGTAGTCTATTTCACTCCAAAACTTTTAAAGACAGGAGTCTTCGCACTTAATCCATTTGCAGTAAATCTAAGTGATAATGAGATAGATATATACTCAAACGAACTCGCACTAGTGTTTGAAGAGATGATAAAAAGTTCATCGACACTTACTTTGAATATGAAATCACTTTTAGTACCTTGTATCTGAGTGCTACTCAAAAGAGATAACAGCTCACTAAGAGACCTACAAAGATTTATGCTTGAAAACAATGAAGACCTCGTAGCACTTTGAACAAAATCAAATAATCCAGCAGTTGCACAGTTTTTTAAAGAGAATTTCAACTCGCCAATTTACTCCATCACAAAGCAGTCTATCGCTGTAAAAATCCAATCACTACTAAATTCTCATATATTTACAAACATTACAAGTGTGAATGAGAGTATAAACCTAAAATGACTCATCAGCCAAAAAAAGATTATAGTCTTTAATCTCTCAAAGTGAATGCTATGAAGTGATGTATCAATGGCACTGGGGAGGTTTATTGTCGCTCTGGTGCAGTCAATTGCAATAAATAGGGCTAACATACCAATAGAGTATAGAATGCCTATAAACCTATTTATAGATGAATTTCAAAACTACACCACAAAATCTGTAAAAGCGATACTTGAAGAGAGCAGAAAATACTCACTTCACATTACACTCGCCTCACAGATGCTTTGAAAAAATATCAATCCTATTTTAAAAGAGTCTATTACAAGTAACACCAATGTAAAAATAATAGGTGCAAACTCCTACTCACAGATAAATTATTTTTCAAAAGAGACAGGGATAGATAAAGAGAGTCTGCAAAGGCTTAGTGTTTGAAACTTTTACATCAGTTCAAACTTTATACAGCCATTTCTTTACAGAGTGCCGAAGCTCTTTTTAGGAGATAAAAACAGTATGACAAAAGAGATGTTCACTAAATTTAAACAAGAGCAGATTGAGCTGTACTATATTCAAAAAACCATCAAAGACAAACCACTAAAACCTTTATTTGATATAGAAAACTAAATGCTAAAAGAGAGATCCATTAAAATCCTAGAGGCACTGGCAATTTTCAAGTTCTTAAACACCTCACACCTTATAAGGCTATGAATAGCCAAACACAAACCAAATCTAAACAAAGCATTTAAAGAACTGAGTTTTTTTAATATGATAGGTAAATTAACCTTTGGAGTCCACCCAAAACTCTGACGCTTACAAAACTATTACTACCTAAAACCAAAAGGAAAAAACTTCCTCATAGAACATCTGCAATACAACGAAAATAGAATAAAAATGCCTATAGGTACAAGTAGTATGTTTTTTCGTGATTATTACCACCGCACCAATGCAATAGATTTTCAGGTAGAGTTGTATCTCTATGTACTTAAAAATGGATGAGAGGTACTTTTATACGACACCTACTACGACCACACCTGAAGTACAAAAAAGAATTTGCCACTCAAAGCAAAAACTAAACTGATATTTGCAGATGAATCATTTTTTATTCCTGATGCTATTATGAAGCTAAGGCTAAATGGCGAAATAAAAATCTACACATTTGAGATATACAATGGTAAAGACACCAAAAGAGTGTTGCAACAGTTGCAAAAACATATACAGTCTCTTCAAGAGGGATTACCTTCAATAGTTTTAGACGAAAAAAAAGGAAGTAAAGTTTTACTTCTGTTTGATTCATCCTCTTGTATGAGAGCTGTAATGGCGAAAGTATGTAGTGAGAGTATCTTTTTGAATTTTAAAAATCTTTTTTTATTCTGTGATACTCAAACTTCAAACACTCAGTTTGACAGCTGGTGCAGTTGTGATGGTAAACCTGTAAAACTGTAACTTCCGTTTTTTATTTTAGTGTAAATCTATTTTTGCAAAAGTGTGTAAGGGATAGAAAAAGTTTAACTAGTATATATCTTGTTCTGCATTTTTGTACAAACTTTTGAAATTTACATAAACTATACTACACATTTATTGACTATTGTCAAATTTATTTTTTAAATTAATTTTATTATGAGAGTATTAAGCCTATTTGATGGGATGAGTTGTTGAAGAGTGGCATTAGAGAGAGCCAATATAAAAGTAGATGCCTACTATGCAAGTGAGATAGACAAATATGCCATCCAAATCGCACTTAAAAACTATCCTGATACCATACAACTCTGAGACATCCAAAATCTTAACAAAAAGAATCTCCCAAAAGATATAGACCTACTTATAGGATGAAGCCCTTGCCAAGGTTTCAGCTTCGCAGGGAAGCAGTTAAACTTCAAAGATGAGAGAAGTAAACTCTTTTTCGAGTATGTAAGAATCCTAAAACTCATAAAACCAAAATATTTTCTATTTGAAAATGTAAGAATGAAAAAAGAGTATCAAGATGTTATCAGCAAATATCTATGAGTAGAACCCATCATGATAAACAGCTCCCTAGTCTCTGCCCAAAACAGAGTAAGACTCTACTGGACTAATATTCCAAATATCACTCAACCGGAAGATAAAAATATTGTTCTGGCTGATATACTGGAAGACGGAGTAACAGATAGAAGTAAATCCTACTGCCTTGATGCACACTATGCTTGTGGATGAAATGTTAAAAACTACTTTTTAAAATCAAGAAGACAACTTATTTTTAAAGACTTCACCATTTTAGAAAACTCAAAACTAAGTGTTAATGGACTTAAACCTGTCGCTAAAGTAGATATAGCAGGGTTTGAGAGTTCTAAAAGAGTGTATGATATCAATCATAAATCTCCAACCTTTACAGCCAATTCATGAGGGAATCAATGACCTAAAATACTGCTTGTTTGAGAAAATACGAAAAAAGGCTACTGCGAGATAAAACCATGAGAGTGCTTTGATGCTACATTTTTAAACTCAAAGACGAGAAGATGAAGAGCTATGAAAGAAAAATCCAACTGTTTAACAGCAGCTAATTATGAGTTTATGCAGTACACCAAAAAATGATATGTTAGAAAGCTTACACCTTTGGAGTGTGAGAGACTGCAGACTCTGTCTGATAACTATACGGAGGGAGTATTTAACACTCAGAGGTATAAGATGATTGGGAATGGGTGGACTGTGGATGTCGTAGCTTGAATTTTCAAAAACTTGTATAAACAAAATTTAGATATAATCTGAAATATCACAAAAGGGTTCTCATAGTGGAAAAAATAATAGCAACAGAAATTCAGCCAGAAGGTATTGATAGTACTATACTTGATTATTTAGCAAAAAATTCAACTGAACTAAGATTGGAAAATGCAATTATTTATTATGGATTTCCTATCTTTAAAGATTATGATGATGTCTCAATTAAAGCAAAATTAGTTATTCTATCACCTTATCATGGCTTAATTCTGCTTTACCCATCCAGCGAAGGTACAATTATTGAAGATGATGAAAGTCTTGAACAACTATATAGTTTTATAGAAACATCTTTAAAACGAAGTAAAATTATAAGAATAAATAAAAGAAATTTAGCAATTCCACTAGATAGCTTTTTATACTTATCAACGACTAATAAATATGATGAGTTGGAAAATAATATATTGACATCTCTTTCAGCAATATCTGAAACACTAAAAGAAATTGAGTTAGATGAGAAACTTGAAGATAATATTTTAAATGAATCAAGGTCTATTATTGAGGGTTCAAAAGCTTTATCTAAAACCACTAAAAGAGAAAAAGTCTCAGAAGACCCAACAAGTAAATCAAATATTTTAATTGAGTTAGAAAAAGAAATATCTAATTTTGATGAAGAACAAAGAAAAATAGCGATTAGCTTGATTAATGGACCACAAAGAATTCGTGGGCTAGCAGGTTCAGGGAAAACAATAGTTTTAGCAATGAAAGTTGCTAATATACATTTACAATATCCTAATAAAAAAATATTATTTACTTTTTATACAAAGAGTCTTTATAATTTAATTAAAGAATTAATAACTAAATTTTACTGGCACTATGCTGGTACAGAACCAAATTGGGATCTAATTGATATTCTTCATTCTTGGGGAGGAAGAAGTATTGATGGTGTCGCATATAATGCATGTATTGACAATTCGTTGGATATCCTCTCATTTCAAGAGGCCAAAAAAATAAGTTCTAATGATGTGTTTCAAGTGGTCTGTAATGATATTATTCAACATGAGATTCAAAGTAAATATGATTATATTTTAATAGATGAAGCTCAAGATTTACCAAATGAATTTTTTAAACTTTGTTATCAATTAACACATGGGGAACATGGAAATAAAAAAAATATTGTATGGGCATATGATGAACTACAATCTATATTTAATGTTTATCAGAGAACACCACAAGAATTATTTGGAAATGATAGTCATGGAAAACCATGTATTGATTTAAGCCTATTCCAAAGAGACTTACATCCAACACAAAAAAACGATTTAGTTCTTTATAAATGTTATCGAAATCCATTAGAGGTTTTAATTACTGCACATGCACTAGGCTTTGGTTTGTATTCTCCACAACATGTTCAAAAACTTGAAGATGCTAATCATTGGAGGGATGTAGGCTACACCGTTGAAGGCGAGCCATCTTTTAAGGTTGGAGAGACAGTTACAGTAAGAAGAGATAAAGAAAATAGTCCACTTTCAATTTATAATTACCAAACAAAAGAAGATATTATCCATTGTCATCAAGCAGAAGATTTACAAAAAGAATGTCATTGGATAGCTGATAGAATAGAAGAAGCTATTAATGATGGATTGAAACCCCAAGATTTACTTGTTATTGTTTTGGATGATCGTTATGTTAAAGCATATTTTTCTAAATTATCTTTATATTTATCAGAAAAAGGTATCCGTTCAAATAATCTTCAAGCATCTACACTTGCCGCCCCTCCATTTAGTATCAAAGATATGGTTACATTATCTACAGTACACAAAGCTAAAGGGAATGAAGCTGCTATGGTCTTTGCGGCAGGACTTGATGCTCTATATTCACAACGAAATACTATTAGGGGTAGAAACAAATTATTTACGGCTTTTACAAGAACAAAAGCATGGCTTAGAGTAAGTGGTACAGGTGAAAATATCAATGTATTCTTTGATGAAATCAAAAAAAGTTTAGATAACTCTCCAGATTTAAAATTTACAATTCAAGAGATAAGAACAATACAAAGAGATTTGGATACTAATCCACAAGAAATGAAAGAATTTCAACAGATGATTTTAGATTTAAAGAAGAAGGGATATTCAAAAGAGCAATTAAAAATGTTATTTGAGAAGGATGATATTGAACCGTGAATTTAATAAAAATATCACTCAGTGTATACGATTTTTAGATAAGTATAATTTATTATTTCAAGCTGGATGTATAACTTCTTTATCTGCATCAAGTGAATTTAAAAGAAATGCAAGAAAGTCAACATCATATAAAAGGTTATATGATACTGGGGCGAAATATCAAGACTTTAATTTTATGTTAGTGGACAAGTCTTTTTTTCAATTTTCAAGGACTAAAGTTACAAGTAAAAGAACAGGAGAAGAAAATTTTGACTTACGTTTTGTTTATTATCCAAATCCATATAAATTTGTTGAATATCAAGAAAATAAAATAGCAGTTGAACATATGTACGAAAATAATGAAATTACATTAGAAGAGTATCAGCAGTTTCTATCTGAAGAGTTTTTTACAAGTGATATTCCTTTGATACGATATGATTTATCAAAAGATCAATATTGTGAAAATTATCATCCTACAGCACATTTTCATATTGGCTTTCATGCTGAAAACAGATGGCCAGTCAAGCGTGAATTAACGCCTATGGCATTTATGCTTAAAATATTGATGCATTATTATATCAAATGGTGGAAAGATCTAGGGGATTGTGGTAAAGATGAAAATTTATTAACAAAAATATATACAGAAGAACTTAAAAAATGTTTACTACTTGATAATGAATATTTTTCTAATCTTGAAGAAAAAAGACTTTACTTTTCATAAGATATATAGCTTAAATGATGTGATTTTGTATTCTAAGAATTCAGGTTATTTTTCATATATTCTTACTATAATTACTAAATAAAAACCAGGTAAATTCAAATGCATGTGCTCATTATTGAAGATGATACTAATATTACAAATACAATTATCCAAGGGCTTCATGAAGAAGGTTTTTCAACGGATGTTGCAGTGTCAGTTAAAGATGCATATGCGATGTTAGATGTAAATATATATGATATTATTATTTTAGATAAAATGCTACCTGATGGGGATGGTTCTGTTTTTTGCTCCAATCTCCGTAAAGATGGAATCAACACTCCTGTGCTTATGCTCAGTGCTTGTATAGAGTTAGATGATATTGTAGGTGGACTGAATAATGGTGCCGATGATTACCTTACAAAGCCTTTTAGATTTCGTGAACTTGTAGCACGCCTAAGAGCACTCTCGAAGCGAAAAAATAATATTGCCAATCATATATTAACAGCAGGAGATATTACGCTCAATATCATGTCTCGTGAAGTAAAAAGAGCAGGTAAAGTGATTGAGCTGAGAAATAATGAATTTAACCTTTTGCTACTTTTAATGAAAAACAAAAACAATGTTGTCTCAAAAACAGAAATTATTGATTATATTTGGGGGATTGATGACTATATCGATCCTAATGTTTTAAATGTAACAATCTATAATCTACGAAAAAAACTTGAGTGTGTTGGAAAAGAGAAAGTCATTAAAACAGTTCGAGGTGTAGGGTATAGAATTGTTGCGTAAAAAGTTCCAAGTTTTTCTCCTTGTATGCTTATTGCTTATCCAAGCTTTGATATTTTTAAAACCAGAACTCTTAGAGTCATACAGTAGAGTCTATATTTTTACTAATATTGTTATAACTATTCTCTTTATTATTCTTGAAGTAAAATTGCTAAAATTAAAGGATTTTGCTCACTCCACCATAAGTACCATACACAAAGAATTAGCGATTGATTCTATTCACCCTCTTAAATATCCAAACAAAATCAAGGAGCTTACAGAGTTTATTGAGACGATAAATCAACTAATCATATATCTTGACAATAAAGCAAAAACAGCGCAAGATTTCAATTCCAATGTGTCACATGAATTAAAAACACCATTAACAGTACTGAAAACAGATTTAGAATATTTTTTATACTATAAAACCCTCGATAAAGATATATCTAAAAAAATAAGATATTTTATAGATAAAGTAAATAACCTTGAAAAGATAACATCTCAGATGCTTTTTGTATCAAACAATAATGTCGAAAAATTAAATCAAAATATGCAAAGAGTATTTTTAAATGAAATCGTTTTTGAAGCTATACACGAAAAATCAAATATACTTCAAGAAAAAGAGATTCAACTTGACACTTCTGTATCTCAAGTCGTCTCTTTACACGGTCATAAAGAGCTATTAAAACATGCTATTTCTAACATTATTGATAATGCTATTAAATATTCCCATAACAAGCAAAAAATCTGTATCATACTTAAAAAAACGCAGGAGTCTGTCTATTTATTAGTAAAAGATAAAGGTATAGGCATTCCCAAAAAAGATAAACAATATATTTTCCATCCCTATTATCGAGGTGCTAATACTTCATCTAATGTTGTAGGTTATGGTCTTGGTCTTAGCTTATCCTCATGGATCTTTGAACTACATAATGCAAACATTAGGATTCACAGTATTGCAAATAAAGAGACAACTGTACTTGTCAAATTTAATTTATATTAAGTGTCTTTATATTTATCTCTAATAGCTAAAAATTTATCTAGATTGTCTAAAAAGAGATCGATCAGTTTTGAATCAAAATGCTTTCCTCTCTCTTGTTTAAATAAGTCTAATATTTTTTCAAGTTCCCAAGCTTTCTTATAGACTCTATCACTCCCAAGTGCATCAAATACATCAGCTATAGCAGTTATACGACCATATATATGTATCCTATCACCTTTAGTTCCCATAGGATAACCACTTCCATCATACTTCTCATGGTGAGTAAATGCAACAACCGCCGCCGCTTTAATGATAGGTTTGTTTGAGCCTTTTAAGATGTTAAAACCAATCTCTGAGTGTGTTTTCATAATCTCAAACTCCTCATCGGTTAATCTTCCAGGCTTATTTAAAATAGCATCCGGTATACCAACCTTACCAATATCATGCATTGGCGAAGCAGCATAAACAAGATTGACTTCTCTTTGATTTAAACCGGCAAGTTCGGCAAGAAGTTTAGAGTATTTTGCAACCCTTTTTACATGATTCCCTGTCTCTTTTGAGCGGGTTTCTCCTATCTCACCCATTTTGTAAATTATCTCTTTTTGTGTATTTTCTATCTCTTGGTGCAAGTTGATTGTCTCGGTAACATCATACATTAAATGTACATGTTCTATAATCTTGCCATCTTGATTGACAAAAGGATATATATGTGTATCGACAAAGTAGGACTCACCACTCTTTTTATTATTTTCAAAAAGGATAGAAATTTTTTCTCTTTTTTCAAGACGCTTAGCAATCTCTTGACAATCCCCTTTTTCTATATGTTTATTTGCTCTTAGTTCATGGCATTTTTTTCCTAAGAGCTCTTTTTTAGAATATCCACTCAGTTGACAAAAGTTATCATTTGCATAGACTATAGTTCCATTTACATTCGTTTTTATTGTAGCAATAAAATCATCTATTGCATTTTCGTATTGGGAAAGGTACACGAGATTGTTGTTTGAAAGAGAGAGTCGTTCCTCCAAAAGTTCTCTATACGATTCTAATTCCGTTATATCTGTTCTTATAGCGATATACTCAACGATCTTACCATCCGCATCTATAATAGGAGAAATTGTGCTTCGAACATAGTATGTATCTCCATTTTTTGTGCGGTTTTTGATCACCCCTTTCCAAACTTTTTTACTTTGTATAGTCTCCCACATCTCTTTAAAAGTAGAAGATGGCATATCTGGATGTCTTACAATGTTATGCGGCTTACCCAAAAGTTCCTCTTTTGTATAACCGGAAAGCTTTGCAAATGTATCATTAACATATGTGATGATCCCTTTTGCATCTGTTTTACTCACTAAGGAGCTATTATCTATAGCAGTTTTATACTCTTGAAGAACTTTTTGTGTACATAGAACTTCGGTATACTTTCTGTTTGTATCTATAGAGAGATCAACCTTTAAAATAAACTCTTCCAGGTTAAAAGGTTTTTTAATAAAATCTGATGCACCGACTTTTAAAGCATTTCGTACTACTTCAGGATCATTTGTAGAAGAGACAACTATTACGGGAATTTGGCAGATTTCATCTATATCTTTCATTTCACGAAGAAGATCGACTCCATGCTTATCCGGTAATTCCATATCGAGTATTACTGTATTGATATTATTATTTTTTAAAAGTTCTAATCCATCTGCAGCAGTTTGCGCAAGAAGTACATGATAATTTCTTGAGGCAAGTATTTTTTCCAATTGTTTAGCCATAAACATAGAATCTTCTATGACAAGGATAGTACTATTTTTATTCTTCTCTAATGAGTCTATATTGTAACGTATTGCTTTTATAGATGAAACAAAATGTTTATCTTTTAGTAGATAATCTATAATCCCTTTTTTAAAGAGTGTCTCTCTAACATATAGATCAGACTCTGAGGTTAAAACAATGATTTTTGCCTTGCTTAAGTGCATAATAGTATCAACAAGCTCTTCACCATAAGCATCGGGAAGATGCAAATCAAGAATAATATAATCATATTCATTCTGTTCAAATTTAACTTTAGCTTCTTCTAAGTTTAAAGCCAAATCGACATTGTAGTTAGCATATTTTGCAAGATTCTTTAAGAGTATTTTTGCGAACAGTTCAGAGTCTTCTATAATAAGTAATTTATAATGTATTTTTATATTTTCTTTTAATTCTTCATGTATATATGGCTCACAATAAAGCATTTTTATCCCTTTTCAACCCAATTTTGCAATCATATCTTTTTCATATGAAATATTTATTTTTATAATCTGAAATATTATTCATATTAAAACTGTATAGCAACCCCAAATCCTACAAAATCATCCGACTCTTGATTAAGCCCAATACCACCGTTTAAATCTATTTGAATATCATCATTTATTAAGTATGTAAATCCTCCATCAATTATTTTTTGTGTATCTTGTGTTGAAGATGAGGGAATGACAGAATAGAGTTCTATATAACTGCCAAGTTTATCAGTATGAGTGAAAGAAGCACCTACAGCAGGCTGAAAATCATATATCCTCTCATTGTCATAATAGGTGCTCCCCTGTAGTGTTCCAAAAAGTCCTATATTCTCACTAAAAGTATAATCCCATAAAACAGCTGCTAAAGGAGTCATATTTTTAAATGAAAGATTGTGGGTGCTATCTACCGGTAGGGATGAGAGCCCCATAAGTGTTATATTGTATAGTTCACTTTCATACACTCTATATTTAGCACCAATTATAAGATCGGAACTCCAAGTATATTCTTTTTGATCATTATGTTTAATATCTAATCCATCATACATAACATCAAGTTCTAATTTATTTGTAACCCCTGTTCTTAGTACCATCAAAGGCAAAGTTTGGTCGTTTTTAGTATAGTTATAACCTATTTCTACATTGAGTTTTTTAGGTTGAACTGTATAGGTGCCGGTACTAAATCCCGGTCTATCTGGCACTATTGTCTCTGCATTGACGTTTAGTAGTACTCCTGAAAACAAAAATACTGCTACTGTTTTTTTCAAAAGTCTCACATTTTACTCCTTATGTATTGAGATAATTTACTTGATATATCAGCATGTCCTAAATATATTGATGAATTTTCATCTTTTTTCAAAGACTCCAACCGTTTGTATGCTTCTACTTTTTTCTCATCTTGAAAATATATAAACATATTTCTGGAGAATATTATGTCAAATTTTCCTAACTGATAAATATCATCTTCAAATAAATTTATTTGCTTAAAGGTTGCATACTCTTTTAAACTTTCTTTGACACTGTATCTATCATGTGTCTTGATAAAGTATTTTTCCAATAGCTCTTGACTCAAAAAATCCACACTTCTTTGACTATACAAAGAGCTATTTGCTTTTTCAATAATCGCTCTACTGATATCAATACCACTAACATGAAAATTTTTTATACCCATCTCCAAAGCAAGGATTGCAATGCTATAGGCTTCTTCTCCAGAAGATGAAGGAGCACTTAAAATAGATAAAGGAGAATTGTTTTTATGCTGCTTCAATGCTTCAACTATCTGCTCCTTTTCTCTAAAGAAATAGGTCTCATGAATAGTTACAGCATCTACGAGTTCTGTAAAAAGAGTTTTATTGTTTTTTACCTCTTCTAAGAGGCTTAAAAAAGAGCTTATATTGTATCTTTCGCATAAAGCTATAATATGATTTTTAACTAACACCTTACTCTTTTGAAGAGAAATCCCTGCATTCTTCTCTATAAAGTCATATAAGGCTTCGATACCATCCGTATTAACCGCTATATTGTGATGATTTTCTTTGGTATTTAAATCGTGTTCTGTTTTTTTAAAAAGAAAGCTAAACATTTTTTAGATACTCTACTATTTTTTCAAGATGCATTATCTCAAGCTGCTTATTGAGTGTAAGTGCTTGTTTAGGCATTCCGTATACAATCGCGCTCTCCTGGCTCTCAGCTATACAATGAGCACCCCTAACATACAAATCTAGTAAACCTTCTGCACCATCCTCACCTATGCCGGTAAGCAATATAGCAATTAGTATTATATTTGGGAATAAATTTGTAGCTGAATGAAATAAAATGTTTACACTTGGAGAGTAGATATCCTGTTGTTTTGATTCTATCAAATAAATTTGATTGTTAAGTCTGATAAACTCCATAGAAATAGCACAAATATAGATATTTCCTGCTTCGATTTTACATTTCTCTCTTGCAAGAAAAACAGGTAAGGAGCTGTTTTCCTGCATTTGTGTTGCAAAGCTTTCTACAATATTACTATTCATATGTTGGGCAATAACCAGTGCATAATCTATCTGTGCAGGAAGTGATAAAAGAATTTTTCGTAAATGTCCTGGCCCACCGGTTGAAGCACCGACGATAACTATTTTCTCTTTAGACACTAACTTTTAAAACTCATAAGTTGTTTATTGAGCTCTTCGATGATCTCGTTTTGATGGTCAGCCGCAGCTGCAATCTCTTCTACACTTCTTGCATTGAGTGTTGCTGTATCATTAAGTTGTTCCATCTTTTTTGAGATGTCAACGATTTTTTCTTTTAGCTTATCTACTGCTTGAGAGCTCTCTTTTGCCATCTCTTTAGAATTTTCAATTCCATTCATAACTTCATCTACACTCTCTTCTACATCACCTGCTTGCTCTGCCGCGGTTGCAATCTCTTTGGCATTTTCTTGCATGTTATCACTTGCTTCATCAACAGCTTGTGTGACGACATTAATCGTTGCATTGATTTCAGTTAGGCTTTTTTGCGTTCTCTCAGCGAGTTTTCTTACTTCATCTGCAACCACAGCAAATCCTCGTCCATGCTCGCCTGCACGAGCTGCTTCTATGGCAGCATTTAGTGAAAGTAAATTTGTCTGTTCTGCTATATCACCTATAAGCTCTAAAATACTTTTTACATCATTGGTGCTGTCTCTGAGCTCTTGCATTTTAAGAGCAAGCTCTTCTTCTTTTACACTTGAATCTTTTACGGTTTCAATTAAGCTGTTTATTTTTTGTGTAGTCGTGTTAAGCAGGTTAAACGATTGCTCTGAAATATTATACATCTCATTGACTTTTTCATCAACAAACTCAGCTTCCTCAGTTGTTTCTACGGTATCTTTATTGATTGATTTTGCAAGCTCTGCTTCATTTTCAACATGGCCACCTATTTCTAAAGATGTTGCAGATAGTTCATTTGATATAGATGCAGCTTCACTACTCACATGTTTTGCTTCAGCGATCGCACTTTGTACTTTTTCTATAAAACTGTTTACACTATCAGCAATAGCTGTTATTTCATTGTCACCTTTCATATGAATGCGTTTGGTTAAATCACCATCACCCATAGCAAGATTTTTAGCAGCATTATTGATAATAGATAGATTTTTTGTAATTAGATTTGAAATGAAGAGTACAAATAGAACCAAAACAATAGTACTTATTATAATTGTACTTAGTAATTTCATTTGCAGATTTTTCATCAGTGTTATTTTTTCATTTTTTTGATCTTTTCTTAAGACAATCAGTGCTTCTTCAGCCTCTCTAGCTTCCTTTTTCATTTGTTTAGAGATAGTAATAGCTTCCTCTCTAAGCATACTAAAACGATTAAAAGCTTTGTGATACTCTTCTAAAGCTTTAAGAACGGCATGCATCATCTTTTTATTTTTAGGACTGTCTAGTACATCTTTGACATGTAAAGAGAGTTGTTTTATGTTTTTAATTGAGTCTTCTACTGCTTTTAGGTATTTTTCATCTTTTCGGCTTATATAATTTTTTTCATTAATTCGCATAGCCATAAGTTCTTTAACGATTTTATTTGCCAAAGATGCTTCTTCTATTTCATCTGCTATTACTTTAACATCTCTTGAGGTACGAATAACATTGTCTCTTTGTCTTTTTTGAATAGTACGCACTTTCATTGCAATATCTTCAACATCATTAGCCTCTTTAATCATCTGCTGTTGCATTTTCAAAGATTCTTCTCTAGTCTGTTGATACTTTTTAAAAAGTGCTTGGTATTGTTGAATATTTGTTTTAACATTTTCTACAAGCTTGTCATTAGTTGGATCTTCAAACATATCTTGAAGCTTCTGAGTGATAACTAAAGTGTCTTTCACTGTAGTTTCTAATTCATGTGTATATTTTGGATCTTTTCTTCGTATATAATTTTTTTCACTGATGCGTGCATCGAGCATCTGCTTAATGATTTTATTTGACAAGGAAGCTTTAAGGCTTTTATCTTCAAGTTTGCCCAAGCTTGAAGATATTGAAAGATAGAGAAATATAAAAGAGAGGATAATCAGCACAGGAATCACATAAAGCAACTTTTTAATCGACACATTTTCTAACATAGTACCACCTTTTTGAAGTTTAAATATTATAGCTCTTTAGTATGAAATATATATGTTCGTAATATGAAATTTATTTCATATTTAAGTTAATAATGCTTCAAATTCATTTTTTGGCATAGGCTGATAAAAATAATAACCTTGAATTTTTACATTATTATTTTTCGTCACAAATTGAAGTGTTGGTAAATCTTCCACACCCTCTACAACAATAGTCAAATTAAGTTTATTTGCAAGAAAAATAATTCCCTCAAAGAGTGCATCTGCCTGAGAATCATCTAAAAGATTATCTACAAACTTTTTATCTATTTTTATAGTGTGAATTGGATAGTCTTTAATGTAAGAGAGTGATGAGTACCCCGTTCCGAAATCATCTAAAGAAAATAAAAAGCCCTCTTTTTTAATAAGCTCCATCATTGAGTAAACTAAATCATTATTTTTCGCAAATGCACTCTCTGTTATCTCAAAATGGATATTATGCGGTATAACTTCTTTGTATTTGTTCAACATTTCTCTTAAATATGGTAGTAGTTTTTCATCAAAAAACTGTAAAATTGAAAGATTGATAGAGACAACACCCTTGTATTTTGTACTTTGTAGCATTTTGAAGACCTCTTCTATCATCCAGTAGGTTACTTCTAAGATCATACCATTACTTTCGAGTTTTGCTATAAACTTATCAGGAGTAATCATTTTTCCATTCTTTCTCCATCTGAGTAAGGTTTCAATTCCATATATTGTCTCTTGTTTTGGTTCGACTATAGGTTGGAAATAAAGTTCAAACTCTTTATGCTCTAAAGCTTCTCTTAAATCATTTTCAAGTCGTGTTTCACCTTCTATCTTTTGGTGCATATGTTTATTGAAAAATACATACTGTGCTTTACCGGAATTTTTTGCCGCATACATTGCTACATCTGCATAAGAGAGTATCTCTTCTCTAGAAAGATGTTCAGAGTTAGAGGTATATATACCTATGGATACTGAAGTAAAAATAGAATGTCCATCTATGTAAATCGGTTTTTGTAAAGAGTCAAGAATTTTATTTGCTATATTTCCTGCAACAGTTTGATTCTTAATATTATGGATGAGTATAGCAAATTCATCTCCTCCAAGTCTGGCAATAATATCATTCTTTCTAATATGAACTTGCATACGTTTTGCCAAAATTTCTAAAAGTTGATCTCCAACTGTATGTCCATAAACATCATTAACCTGTTTGAAATTATCTACATCTATGAACATAACTGCAAACTTTTCTGGTGTACCATCACATCTCTTAAGACATTTATCAATCTCCTCTTGAAACATCTTTCTGTTAGGTAAACTCGTAAGATGATCATAGTTTACTAGATGAGCCAGTTCTTTAAAAGTGCTTTGTAGTAACTTAATATTTTTATTGAGCATTTGTGAAATTTCCCCAAACTCATCTTTAGAACTAATTTGAATATTGGAAGAGAAATCTTTATGTGAAATTTTCTTTAATACGCTATTTATTTCATTGATAGGTTTTATGATGGATTGCATCAAATTTCTTGCAAAATATAGACTTACAACTATCAATATCAAAATAATAAACTGAACAATAATTGTCTGTGTTTGGAAAATATTTTGAGAATGTTCATAACGCAATTTTGCTCTGTTTATTTGATATTCGGATAGTCTGTTGAGTGCTTCTCTTGCTTCACGGAATTCATGTATGGCATTTTTATATAGTGTCGTTTCTAAGTTAGTTTCTGATTCACTTAAAAGCTTTGGATAAACTTTTTGCTCTATAATTTTTAAATATTGTTGCAGGTTTATTCTAAAATCTTGAAGTTCTGTTTTCTCTTCTTTTGAGAGTCGTGTATTATCGTATTTATCAACTTCACTATTTATTCGAGTCAACTGCTCATTAATGATTTTTTTATGGTGTTCAATCTCTTCGCGATCTTTCGCATCTATTAGTCGCAGTGTTCTATCACGAATTCTATACAAAGCACCTTTAAGGTGTGAAATACTCTCTAATGGGATAACCTCTTGGGTGTAGATATTATTTACCCTTTTATTAATCTGAGCAGACTGCCACAAACTCCACTCTCCAACCAAAAAGATAAGAGCAATCAAAATGCCCAATGTTAAATAAAGTCTCTTATGTAACCGCATATTTGAAAATATCATATCACAACTCCTATTATTATCACAGGTTGCAAATATAACATACTAATATGAAATTATTATTATCCTTAGCAAGTATTGCCTGCTTCTCTTGGAAGGCTGGCTAATTCTTATATTTATTGAGCATGATAAAAGATATGTATTATAAAAGGTGCTGAAGTGTAAGAAATTAGATATAATTTGATAATATTATTTAATGCACTATAGCAAATGAAGGAAAAATAGGATGGATTTTATAACAGCATCAATGTTTGGAGGTATTTTGTATGATATTGCCAAATCAAATGTAGTTTCAATCAAAGAGTCTATACAGAAATCTTTAGGAGAAATAGATTTCACTGATGAGGAACTAAAAACTTTGAAGCATTTAACTCATGAATATATACCTTCAGACACAATGAAAAGTTTTCTCTCAAAACTACAAAACAATCCTGAATTTACAAAAATCATGAAGCAACTCAATCAACATCACACTCAAATCAATGTTAAAGAAAATAGTGGTGTTGTTGTTGGTACAAATACGGGAGATATAAACTTTAATGCAAAATAGTTTACATATAGACGAAAATAGTGGTTTAGCAATAGGAAAAAATGAAGGGCCTATAACAATTGGGCAGAGAGAAAGTCACTTACGAAAAATCATTAACCATATTGTAAATAATGAGAGTGAACAAAATATAGAATCTCTTGAAAAATACAGTACCAAAGATTATACAATAGAAGACAAAATATCATACAACTGTTTAGATGATGAATGGCAAGAAGTTATTTATGATTTTACTGCTTACGATAAAGCAATCAATGAAACACTCAACGAAGATGAAAATGCAGTGCCTAAAAAGTCGATTTTTCTCAAAAGCATGAACTTCTATTATAAAAAAGCACTCAAAGAATTACAACTATCTGAACAACATATAATATGTGAAAAAAGTACAAAAATATTAGACTGTGTGGTTACATATTATACGACACTGTTAAATGAAAATAGCCATGATACAAAAGAATTTTATGATGAAATGTGTGTTAGAATACTTGTAGCATTTGGATTCGCAGAATGTAAAGTTTTAGAAAAACCATGCTGATAACAGGATGTAATAATGATAGTGCAAAGTAACGAGAATCCATTAAACTCTCTTTATTATTTAGTATTTTTATTTTTACAATGGCTTAAATATGCTGATAAATCAACATTTGATTTAGATGATTTATATAATTCTTTTAACGCTACACTTGATAAAAAGATAAGTTTTGGAAAATTTCTCCTATTAATAGATTGGTTACATATAAATGACTCTGCAAGCATTCAAGATAATGGAGATATAAAAATAGATGTATTTAACAAAAATTAAAATAGACTCATTAGAAACTGGTGTAGTTATTCGAGATATTAATTTCTTATCTGGATTAAATCTTGTTGTAGATAGTGGAAAAGATCAGTTAAGTGGATCTGGGAACGACATAGGGAAAACTACTTTTCTTAGATCTATTGATTTTTGTCTAGGATCTGCAGCAGATGAACTCTATTTTGATAGAGATGAAAAAAAACAAAATACTGAGACACTTAACTTTTTAATCAATCAAAAAATATCTTTTACGCTCTCAATCGGATATACTATTGGAAAGACAGATATAGTTGTAAAACGATGGTTTGATGGTATAAAAAAAGAAAAACCTATTGTAAAACAGTCAATCAATAATGAAGAGATGGGGATTAGAGCTTATACTTCAGAACTAAACAGACTTTTTTTTGGAATTGAAGAAAAACCTACATTTCGAGAATTAATACCAAAGTTTATCAGAGAAGAAAAAAATTCCATAGGAAGCCTCTTACGATATCATGGAACATTTAAATCACACGAAGAATATAATTCTATACATTTAGTACTTTTTGGATTTAAAGACACAAAAATACTTCAAAAGAAGAGCATACTCACAAAAGAGCAAAAAGAACTAGAAAATAAAAAAAATATATATATACAAGACTATGGACAGATAAATACTTTAAAATCACAGATAGCTGTTTTAGAGAATGATATAGACTCTCTTATAGATCAAAGAAATTTGCTACAAAAAAAATTGCTTGATATTAGCAATCTAGAAACGGATCTTGATACCCTAAACAATATTGCAAAAGAGATTACTCATATAAACAGTACTGTCACACAATATGAAATAGATATCCAAAATATCCAAAATAATATAAAACGACTTAAAGAAGAAAGTGCAGATATAGACTTAAATTCAATCAAATTATTATATAAAGAATCAAAACTATATAGCGAAAATCTACAAAAAGACTTTGAAGATGTAGTAGAATTTCACAATAAAATGATTGTAAATAAAATTGACTTCTCAAAAAAAGCACTTTTGCTTAAAGAAAGAAAACTGCAAGATGCTTATAATCAAAGAAAAGAGCTAGTTGTCTCTTACGAGCTTAGAAAAACAGGCAAGGAAGATGAACTATTTGAAGAGTTGAATATTTTAAATGACAATATTTTAGGAGCTTCAAATCATCTTGAAGTTTTAAAAAATGCTCTAAAACACATAGAAGATTCAGAAGATAAACTAAAAATAATCAATACTCAGCTAGAAGAGATTTCTGCAAAAATAAAAAATGAAGAAGAATCACTTCAAAATAATATAAATATATTCAATAGATATTTTACAGAATTTACAAAGAAACTTTACAATGAAGAGTATTTTATATACATGGGGAAAAGTCTGCTAGAGCCATTTGAAATAAACACAAAATTTAATCCAGGTGATGGAAAGAAAAAAGCATTGATAATAGCATTTGATTTGGCATACGCAGCATTCGTTTCAGAAGTAAAGCTCGGTTATCCAAAATTTATTGCAGAAGATCAAGTCGAACTCATAGATGTTAAACAATTGGAAATACTATTTGATATAGCACAAAATATAGACTGTCAACTTATCATACCTGTTCTAAAAAGTAAGATTGACACTATTACAATAGATAAAAAATCAATACTACTTACACTGTCAGAAGAAGAGAAATTTTTTAAATTTTAAAATATTTCTTTATATAACACATTTAACTAAATAAATTAGGACTATAAGGCGTGATAAGTTTGTATTATTATAAATTATTAAAAATAACCTGAGTACTCTCATGCCTCTCATTGGGAATAAGATGACTATATCTCATAGTCATCTCCAACTTTTTATGTCCAAGCTGCTCTTTAATATGAAGAATACTAATACCAGATATAGCCATCCAAGAAGCATGAGTATGGCGAAGACTATGAACAGTTATCCTATATTTACCAGCCTTGTCATTATTTGGTAGTAGTTTATCAACTTCCTCTTGCCATTGCTTTGGCATTTGGATAAGTTGTTTTCCATTACGAGAGGGTATGACTAGATTATTTGTTTTTTCTGCATGTAAGGCACTTAAAACTTCTAATGATACATCAGGAATATAGACTTTCCTATCATTCCCATTTTTGTTGGGTTTGAAGTAGATAAGCCTATTGTTAAAATCTATATCATCCCAAGTAAGACTTGCTATTTCACTAAATCGTGCTCCTGAATAGAGCAATAGTACTGTTAATCGATAAGAGAGAGGGAAGGGTTTTGCTTTTAGTATCTCCAGTAGTTTTTTGGCTTGTTCTTTTGTTAAAAAACCTATCTGTTTGTTATCAAAAACAGGCATTTTCACTTTTCCCTTTGAGATGGGATTTGAATAGTTTATAATTAGCTCATTGTTAATAGCATGGTTTATTATCTGTCGTGCAAGTCCAAGTATGAGCTGAACAGTTCTTGGCTTATATCCATCAGAGAGTTTTTTTTGTTTTAAAGTCTCAAAAAGTTCAGATTTTAATTGTCGTAAGTCGTAATGTTTAAACTCAGATAGGTGAAATTCAAATGTATTTTTATCTTGTTTCCAAGTCTTTTTGTTATGCTCTGCCCACTCTATATATTTTTTGAACACCTCATAAAAAGTAATTTTAGAGTTTTTTCCTATAAACTCGCCATGTCTAATTTTATTTAAAATATCGATGCGTTTGGCTTTGCAAAATTCTAGTCTAATACCTTCGCTCAATTTACCAATCGTCATTTGTTTATCAGAGTAGTTTTCTCTATATCTGATGAGAAATATTTTATCAACTACTTTGTTGTTCTCATTTACAACTTCTTTATAAAATACACCTTCATGTTTCGTTGATATCTTTTTTTGAATTATTTTTAGATTAGCCATAATAACTCCATATAGTAGTACTCAATTGCTAGCAATGGTAAACTAAAAAAGCTGTTGCTTCCCTTATACAGGGAAATAGAGGAGTTTTGATAAAATATGGAGAGATTTGATAAGCTCAAAAAATAGCTAAATATGCTATAATTACAAAAAGATAAGGAGTGTGTGATGCAAACTAAATTTCAACCAATGTTGCTATTAACTGTAAACAACTCCATAGGTAATAAAAAGAAGCATTTTACTGTTGAAAATTTATGTCAACTTTTTAATAAAGAGCAAGATTTTTCTAGTGTAGAAAAATATGCACTCGATACTATAAAAA
>JALVWW010000327.1 GCA_027023175.1 Campylobacterales bacterium | reverse complement strand
GAATTCTTTTGGAAAATATTCAAAGTTTAAATACAAAAGAGTGTACAGCTGTAAACGGTGACAGTTTTGTAGAGTTTTCAAATATTTTAAATCTTTTGGAGGGAAAGAGTTACTTCTATTTTGACCCCCCGTTTCATATAAGAGACGGCATGGATGAGATATATGAAAAAACTTTTGAACTTATTGGTAAAATACCCAAAGAGTTATCTGAAATGATTGCTGTTGAGCATATAAGTACTCTTCAAATGCCGGACAATATATCCGGATATAAACTTAAAAAAAGTAGAAAATTTGGAAAAACAACCATAAGTTACTTTTTGGAATAGTATTTGCTTTAACTCAAGTAATTCTATTACGAAGGATTTGGGTTGAAGAAAACAGTATTGATTTTGATGCTGGTAGCATCATTTTTGTATGCAGAAAAGATAAAAAATATTGCAAGTGTCGTAGGTGTCAGAAATAACCAGGTTATAGGATACGGACTTGTAGTGGGTCTTAACGGTACAGGCGACGGTACAACTTCAGCTTTTACGGTAAGATCACTCTCAAACCTTCTTCAAACAGTTAATGTCAAAATAGACCCGAAAGATATCAAGTCAAAAAATATAGCCGCTGTAATTGTTACGGCCAAATTGCCACCTTTTGCCAGACAGGGGGACAAGCTTGATGTAACTATCTCTTCTATCGGGGATGCCAAATCGCTTGAGGGTGGTACGCTTTTGATAACCCCTTTAAAAGGTGTTGACGGAAAGATATATGCTTTAGCCCAAGGTTCTGTCAGTATAGGAGGTAAAAACGGAAGAGGAAGAGGTGAACTCAACCACCCTACAGCCGGAACTATTTTGGACGGTGCTCTTGTAGAGAGAAATGTCGCATATGATATATATGATAAAAGATACTTAAAACTTTCACTAAAACGCTCTAGTTTTCAAACCGCAATGCAGATTGAAAAGTCACTCAATTCAGAGTTTGACGATAAAGTAGCGGTTGCCATAGACCCAAAAACCATCAATCTAAAAAGACCGGATGATATGAGTGTGATATCTTTTATGGCAAAAATACTTGAAACCGATATCGCTTACAAGCCTGATGAAAAGATAGTCATAGATGAAAGAACGGGAACCATAGTAGCAGGAGTAGGTATAAAAATAGACCCCGTTGTAATAACACATAAAGATATCACTATCAAAATAGAACCCGTAGATAAACTTATCAGTAATAAAAATAGTATAGCAATAGGTAAAAAAGTTGCAATTGATACAAAAAATCTTAGTGTAAATATGCAAAAGAAAAGTGTTACGGTTTCAAATCTTACAAGAGCATTACAAAAGCTTGGTGCAAAGCCAAAAGATATCATATCTATCATAGAGAGTATTAAGAAGGCCGGAGCCATAAGAGCTGATGTGGAAATTATATAAAATCAGGTTGAAGGTTGAAGGATGAAGGTTGAAGGAGTAGATAATTATATAGCTTTAAATAGTTTAGACAGTATGCCGAAGATCATCAAAAATGATAATGATGCTAAACTAAAAGAACAAACAGATAAGTTTGAAGCATTTTTTATAAAAAAAGTTTTAGATATTTCTATCAAGTCAGATAACTCACTTTTTCCAAAAGGAGCAGGAGACGAAATATACAGATCTATGTATAACGATGCTCTGAGTGATAAGTTGAGTGGAAGATTTGGATTTAGTGAATTGTTGTTTAATTTTTTAAAACAAAGAGGTTAAAAAAAAATTGAAATTGTCGATATATGGGTATAAAAACTAAGGGCACCTCTAATAATAGGTACCCTCAAAAGGATAAAAGATGATTTCAAAGGTAAATGTTGGAAATGCATTGGTTAACAACTATAAGATTTCCAACAATAGTGACAAGCAAGAGGTTCAAAATAAAAATATAAAAAGCAAGGAAGAGAGTAAAGTTGAATCTATCAAAAATAGCATTGAAGCAGGTACTTATAAAATAGACCTTGATAAAACTGCAAATAAGATAGCTGATACTCTACTTTAACTCTTTTCCCGCTTTATACGGGAGATAAAATGATAAACCATTACTTAAAAAGTGCCATTAAAAACATTGAAGACTTGACAGCTTTAACGCTTGATGATATTAAGGATATTAAACAAGCAAATAATGAAGCTATATACCAAAGAACAAAAATAAAAGATGAAATTATAGAGGTATTTGAAAGCCAAAAATCTTTACTAGATAATGAATTAGTAAAATTGATGAAAAAAAATAACAACAAAGAGCTTTCAGAGTTGTTGAGTAAAGATGAACAAAAAAGTCTTGAAACACTTAAAGACAAACTTCAAGAGTTGCATAAAGCAAATAAAGAATATACTAAATTAGTTGTTGCTGTAAATGAATTTTATACAACTTTATTTGATAAGATTTTTCCTACAGAGATGGATAGCTATAAGAAAATCAATCCAAAAAGTTTTTCTCTATTGAAAGTGAGTGCATAATGAGTCTTTTTAGTACATTGGACACAAGTTATTCGGGGTTAAATGTATCTCAGTTACAAATGGGAACAGTGAGTCAAAATATAGCAAATGCTGATACTGAAGGATATACCAGACAAAGAGTTGTAACCAAAGCTAAAGAACCTTCTCATTTCGTACCTGGCGATGTAGGTGCAGGAGTTGAAACCACTTCAATAACAAGGATACATAATGAGTATGTTTTTGGTAGACTCAGAGATAGTTCCACAAATCTCGAATATAATAATTATTCACAACAAACTTTAGAAGGGGTGGCAAATCTTTTTCCAGATACTGAAGGTGTAGGGCTACAAAATGATATGAAAAATTATTTTGATGCATGGAATTCTCTTGCCTCAAATCCAACTAGTTCTGCAACCAAGACAGATTTGGCACAAAACACTATAACATTTACTAACAATATTAAAGATACAAGACAAAGAGTGAGGGATACTCAAGATGCTTTAAATGAACAATTAAAGACAAGTATAGATGAAGTAAACTCTATCGGTCAAAAGATAGCAGACCTCAATGCAAAAATAGCAAATACTGAGTCTATTGAACACAACAATGCAAATGACTTAAGAGATGAACGAGATAATTTAGAACTATCTTTAGCAAAACTTCTTGATTTTTCAGTATTTAAGGGCGATATGCAAAGTGATATGAGCATAGATAGAAATTTAACTGACGGTGGCACAGAGTATTATTTGAATATCTCTGGAGAATCATTTGTAGATGGTTCTACTTTTCACCCACTTGTTCTTGATAATTCAGGCAATGAAAGTGCATATTATTCTGTTTACCATGAAAGTCAAGATGGTACAAGAGTTGATATAGGGCAAAAAATTCAAGGAGGAAAGATAGGGGCTATTTTAGATTTGCGCGGTAGAGAGATAGATAAAGATACTTCATATCCAAAAGATGGAAAAATCCAAAGTTATATAGACTCTTTAGATGTTTTTGCAAAAGGATTGATAGAAAAAACCAATTCAGTTTATGCAGCAAGTGCTGTAGATAAAATGGATTCATCTTTGCTTGATTTAAAAGATGATGCTTCTTTGGTGCAAAGTGATTATAACTTTAAAGCAGGTAATTTTGATGTTGTAATGTATGACAACGATGGAAATGAAATAGGTAGAAAAACTATAACTATAGATAATAATACGACCATGGATGATGGTAGTAGCGCAAGCATAATAGGTCAATTAAACAGTTCTACTGATGATAATAATGATAATAATTCGACAAATGATTTTGATGATTATTTTACAGCAGTTTATTCTACAAATGGGCATGTGCTATCTATTCAACCAAAGGGTACGCATGATTATAAGATTGCCATAGAGGATAATGGAACAAATTTTGCCGGAGCTACCGGTATAAATGCTTTTTTAACAGGAGACAATGCTTCAAATATTTCACTAAAGAGTGATTTTATAGATGATCCAACTAAAATAAATGCATATAAAAATCCAGTTGATGGTGATAATCAAGTTGCAAATGATATGCTTCAAATTCAATATCATGATGTTGAATTTAAATATAGTAATGGATTGACTATAGAGGATACTCCTGACGGTTTTTATAGAAATATGACAGGACAAATTGCAACTGATGCTGAAAATAGCGGTAGAGATCAGGAAACTTCTGAAGCTATATATAACGCAGTATATCAAGAGCAACAATCAATAAGCGGTGTTAATATAGATGAAGAGTTGGCAAATCTTTTAAAATATCAAACAGCTTATAGTGCAAATGCAAAAGTAATTTCTGCAATTGATAAAATGTTACAGGATCTTTTATCCATAAAACAGTAATATTTCGTTAAAATACCTTTATGGTAAAGATTCCTTATGTTAGTATTTTATTGTTGATATTTTTGGTGATTGCTGTATATCTCGGTGGTTATATTTATGATGTATCGCCATATCTCATACACAAAAATTCTATCCTTTTGCCCCCTAGTTTTTCCCATCCCTTTGGAACAGACAGGCTGGGACGAGACATACTTGCAAGAATAATAGAGGGTGGAAAAGTATCGCTTGATATCGGCTTGGCAAGCTCTGTTGTAACCAGTCTTATAGGTCTTATCGTCGGAATAAGCGCAGGCTTTTTTCAAAAAAGTACCGATAAAGTTTTGGTTGTAGTTATCGATCTGTTTTTGACTTTTCCCACATTCTTTCTGCTTTTAGCCCTTGTGAGTTATATAAACGCTTCTGTTTGGGTCCTGATTTTTGTTATATCCATAACAGGGTGGATGTCAATGGCAAGAATGATACGAAGTGAGAGTTTTGAGATAGCTTCAAAGCCATATATAAAGATATTAAAACTTGAAAAAGTCAGCAATATAAAAATCATTTTCAAATATTTTGCTCCTTTGTTGGCTCCTATATTTTTTATAAGTTTTACTTTTGGAGTCGGTGGAGCAATACTTGCTGAAAGCGGGCTTAGTTTTTTAGGCATAGGTATAACTCCACCGCAAATGAGTTGGGGAACTATACTAAATGAAGGAAAAGAGGTCATCGATATAGCATGGTGGGTCAGTTTTTTTCCGGGGCTTTGTATATTTTTGGTGATTTTTTCTTTGGTAAATATATCTGATTATTTACAACACAAAACAAATCAAAAAGAGAGCTTTGGTGACTGATGTAGATATTAAAAGGCTTTTGGATAGTGAGTTAAAAAAGAGAGAAAGAGATGATGAACTCTCTTTGGAAAGACCTGACCCACTTATGGTAGCACAAAAATACAAAGATGAATATATCTCTTTGATTTGTGCACTGTTTGCATACGGAAATGCCCATCAAATTGTCAAGTTTTTATCCACGCTTGATTTTTCACTTCTTGATAAAGATGAAAGAATTATCAGAAAAAATATTGAAAATTATTACTACAGATTTCAAACATCTAGGGATGTACAGGAATTTTTTGTCACTTTAAGTAGGCTGAAAAAAGAGTTTTCTTTAGAAAATATCTTTTTAAAAGGTTATAAAAAAGATAACAACATATTGGATGGTTTGAGAGAAATAATAACCTTAATATATGATATCAATCCCTACAGATCAAGAGGATATGAATTTCTTATAGGTAAAATTCCAGGCAGCAAAAACAGTTCTCCATACAAGAGATGGAATATGTACCTTAGATGGATGGTAAGGGATAAAGGGCTCGACTTCGGACTTTGGACAAAGGTGGATAAAAGCTCTCTCTTGATTCCGTTGGATACTCACACTTTTCATGTTTCACAAAAACTGGGGCTGTTAAAAAGAAAAACTTATGACTTTAAGTCTGTAATTTTACTAAGTGAAAAACTTAAAGAGTTTGATGAAAAAGACCCTATCAAGTATGACTTTGCACTTTATCGCCTGGGTCAAGAAAGAATAATTTAAAGCTAATTTAAAGAAGTATTAAATGATTTTTTGGTAAAATTCATCTAATTTATTTTTGAGGATACAAGGAATGAATGAAGTTTTTACTTTTTTAGGTTTGTTTGGAGAAGGTCATACATATCTTTTTGCTTCCCATGTTATTTTATCTGCACTTATAGTG
>JALVWW010000326.1:11043-23222 GCA_027023175.1 Campylobacterales bacterium | reverse complement strand
TACAGGCACGCCAACAAAGCATTGTTTTTGCAGCAGGCTGTTTTTGGGGGGTTGAAAAATATTTTGACTCATTGAAAGGTGTTATTGACGCAAAGAGTGGTTATGCAGGAGGAAATTATCCTGATCCAAACTATGACAAAGTACTTTCATACAGGTTCGATACTCCAAAAGGTATAGTAAACTATACCGAATCGGTAAAAGTGGTTTATGATGACAGTATCATTTCTACTGAAGAGTTGATAAAAAAGTTTTGGGAGCTTCATGATCCAACCCAGGGAGACAGACAGGGAAATGACAGAGGTAATAACTATAGAAGTGCTATATTTTATACAAACAATACACAAAAAGAGATAGCATTTAAAACAAAAGATGAGTACCAAAAACTTTTAACAAAAGCAGGCTTTGGAAAGATAACAACCGAGATAAAACCTTTGGATAAGTTTTATGATGCCGAAGAGTATCATCAGGATTATCTAAAAAAACATCCTTACGGGTATTGTCCCAACCATCAGACCGGAGTCAAGTTTCCAATCAAAAAAAAGATGGAGCAAAAAGTATCTTACATTAAACCTCTTGGCGGAAAAGAGATAATAATTATAGATGCTGATTCCTGTCCGTATTGTGAACAGTTTAAAAAAGATGTGATATCCTCCTACAAGGGCGATACCCCTCTTAGGATATCTCATGCTGATAGGCTAAAAGGTTTTACCTTGAAGACAAAACTAGATGCGACACCTACCATTTTGTTTATAGAAGATGGCAAAGAGCTGTTTTCTCACAAAGGATATCTTGATGCAAAAAGCTTTTACAAAGAACTCGGAAAGTTTAAGCTAGGTACTGACAGTGAAGCATACAGGGTAGCTTTTAACAAAAGTACTGACAACAGATTTTGTAAACAGTATGATATTTTTAAAAATACACCGGACGGTGTTTTTGTAGATAAGCTTTCCGGCGAGCCTCTTTTTGATACAAGGGACAGATTTAATTCACACTCGGGATGGCTTAGCTTTTATAAGCCTATTGATGGTGCAGTTGTATATAAAGAGGATAACAGTTATGGAATGCACAGAGTTGAAGTTTTGGCAAAAACAAGTGGGATACATTTAGGGCATGTGTTTGATGATGCACCGGGAGGTAGAAAAAGATATTGTATAAATGCTACTGTTTTGGATTTTATTCCAAGAAATAAAGTAGGGAAGTAAGTGGATGAGGAGCCGTTTATCGGCTCCATCAATCCATTTGGTTTCTCATAAAAGTAGGAATATCCAAAAGATCTCCCTGTCCTTCGTATCCACCGCTGACTTTTCTAAGTTCTGCTATTCGTTTTTTTCTTGCTTCACTTACAGGGTCAACCAGATTGAGACTCTCTTGTTTCTCTTTTTCACTTTCAAAACCGGTTGCCACTATAGTTATCTTTACTTTGTTTTCAGGCATATTTTCATCAGTTGTAGTTCCAAATATTACATGGGCATCTTCATCAGCATTGTCATAAACTATTCCCATAGCATCACTTATCTGGCTAAGCGGGCAGTTTGGATGGATATTAAAATGAACCAAAACTCCCAAAGCTCCATTTATGCTCATATTGTCAAGCAGTGGTGATTCTATGGCATTTTTCATAGCTTCTACTGCGGCATCTTCTCCCTCGAATTCACCAACTCCTAGTAGTGCCATACCTCTGTGACTCATTACAGTCTGAACATCGGCAAAGTCAAGATTTATGTCATTGTTTCCGTAAGAGAGTACGACTGAGCTCATACCTCCTACAGCACGGGATAGGATATTGTCAACTATTTTGAAGCTATCTTTGATGCCGAGATTTCTATCAATGATACTTAAAAGTTTGTCATTTGGGATAACCACTATCGAGTCGCTCTCTTTTTTTAACTCTTTCAAGCCTTCTTCGGCCAGTTTTGCTCTTCTTCTTCCCTCAAACATAAAAGGTTTGGTTACTACCGATACAGTTAAGGCGCCAACCTCTTTGGCAGCTTGGGCTATGACGGGTGCCGCACCTGTACCTGTACCGCCGCCAAATCCTGAAGCTATAAAAACAATATCAGCATTTTCAAGGGAACTTCTTATCTCTTCATAATTTTCCAAAGCAGACTCTCTGCCGATTTCTGGTTTCATCCCGGCACCCAAGCCTTTTGTCTTTTTTTCGCCAAGTTGTATTTTGGTAGGAGCCAATGATGCATCAAGGGCCTGGGCATCTGTGTTTGCTACTATAAGATCAATACCGCTTACACCTTCATTTATCATATGGTTTATCATATTGCCGCCACCGCCGCCTACGCCGACGACTTTTATGCAAGCCCCTGCTACCTGTTTTGCTTCTTCGACTGTAAAATCATTCATGTTGAGCGCTCCTCAAAATAGTTGTGTTATCGTGTTCCAAAATTTTGACATTTTCTCTTTTATGCCACTTTGTTTTTTTATCTTTTTTATATCTACTAAATCGTCTGTCTGGGGTTTTTCTTCACTTTTTGTCTCTTTTAAATTTTCAGTAATATTTTGGATATTATTTGTAGGTTCGATTATTTCATTTTTATATCTTAATTTTTTGTTAGAATCAATTTCATAAGGAGTAAAATAACCCCCTCCATAAAGTATCAGACCGATACCGGTAGAATACATAGGGTCTTTTAATGTTTCAAACATGCCGTCTATTTTTTTAGGTTTTGCTATGCGTACGGGCATATTGTCAAATATGGCAATCGCCAACTCTCTTAATCCCTCTATTTTGGTAAAACCGCCTGTAAGTACTATTCCTGCTCCGATTTGGTCTTTAAATTCACTCTCATCTATGGACTTTGCAAGTATCATCAAAGTCTCTTCAACTCTAGCATATATAACATTTGATACAATTTCCAAAGATATTTCGTTTGTATTGTTATCATCTCCTATGATAGGCAGTTCGATAAGTTCATTGCTTACTTTTTTAAGTGAGCCATATTTTATCTTTACCTCTTCAGCCGCACTTAAAGGGGTGTGCAGTGCCATAGAGAGGTCATTTGTGATATTGTTCGACCCGACTGCCAAAAAGTCATTGTATCTTATACTGTTGGATGTGTTTATGCAAAGATTGCAGGTTGCACCACCCATATCTATGACAGATACTCCAAGCTCTTTTTCATCATCATTTAAAACAGCTATACTTGAAGCATAACCGTTTAAAACGATATTGTCGATACTTACTCCGGCCAATTCGACTGATTTTTTAAGATTGTTAAGAGAAGTTTTTTGAGCTGTTATGATATGGACATGTACTTCGAGTCTGTTACCGGTCATTCCAAGAGGGTCATCTATAAACTCTTGGTTGTCCACTTTGAAATTGTATGGTAAAACATGGATTCTTTCATAGTCACTCGGTATATTGGCATTGTGGTCAGCCATCATCATGACACGGTTTATCTCTTTGATACCTATCTCTTTATCAGGTATGTTTACAACCCCGTAGCTTTCTACACTTTTTGTATAAGCTCCTGAAATTGAAACGATAACTTTGTCTATATTTGTACCGGCAACTTTTTTTGCACCATCCAATGCTTCTTTTATCGAATTTGAAGCCATCTCTATGTTTGTTATGATACCTTTTTTGATACCTTTTGATTTGGAGATACCACTTCCTGCAATTTTTAATTTATCACCGTTTTGCTGGGCAATGATAGCACATATTTTGGTCGATCCTATATCGATGCCGAGTATAGTTCTGCTCAACTATTGTCCTTTGTAGTAACTTTCTATTTGGTACTTTTCTCTCAATTTAGAAAGTAACTTTTGGTTTGTCTCTGCAAGCTTGGCATTTTTTACATTGCTTTCAAGCAGCATACTATATGTTTTAAGTTTATTTTTATCAAGCAATTTTTGTTCCAAAACTTTATATATGATAGCCTTGTTTCCAAATACTTTGTAGCCTTTTTTCTTTGAAGAGTTAAATACCTGGTTTAAAAATTCAACTGCTTCAAGTTCGTTTAAGCCTTTTATCTTTTTTATGTCATCCCTGCTTACAAATCCTATATCTTTACCGCCGTTAAAGTTGGTGACTATATTTTTAGCTTTATTTTCAAGCTGTTTCTTTTTTGCGATTTTTAGATACTCTTTTGAAACCAGGTTTTTTGCCTGTTCAAAAGTCATAGGCTTTGGCATATCTATCTTGGTAACTTTTGCTACTATATAAGCATCACCAAAAGTAAAAGGCTTCAACACATCTCCTACACTTGCCGTTTTTAGCTTGTCTTGAGGAAATAGACTCTGTTTTACGCTTATAGTCATCTTTTCATTGGCTTTGATTTTGCCTTTTTTAAGTGCGAGATATTTTTTCAGAGCAAATCTTTTGCCTTTTTTAAACTGCAAATCTTTGATAACTCTCTCTTTAGCATCTTCATAACTCATTATCTTACCGTCTTTATCGGTATAGGAGTATCTTTTCTTTTTGTAATAATCTTTTGTCTCATTTTCATCAACCTGTATAAAAGAAACAGGAACTTTGATAACAGATAATTCATAAGTTTTTGTGGTTAGATATGATTTTTTTCTTTTTTGCCAAAAACTTTTTAAAATATCATCATTGACAGTGATTTTAGAGGAATCTGCTGTGATAATTTTTGTTTGTAGCCTATCTTGCATAAAAAGTGAAGCACCGAATGTTTCTATCTCTAAAGGAGTTGGAGACAGGTTTAATATATTATTTAATTTTTGAAGTGTTATCTCTTTTTTGAGTGATTCTTCATAATCTTTGGGCCTTGTTCCTATATTTCTAAGCACTCTGTAATACTGCTCTTTGTTGAAAACTCCGTTTTGCTGAAAAGCTTTTGTATTTTTAAGTGCATTTTCTACTTCACTGTCAAGCGTGGTAAGCCCTAATTCGTCAGCATAATTTAACATCAAAGCTTCATTTATGAGTTGTCCTAAAGCTATCTTTTCTAAGCCCATCTCTTTTGCTTTTTCTCTCGTAAATGCACCTTTTAGTTGGTCTTGATAGTAACTATATATATTATTGTATGCATTGTTCATCTCTCTTATAGTTATTTTTCTATCTCCTACTACTGCAACAGCTCCTGCTCTGTTTCTGTTGTAGCTGTAAGCACCCCATCCGACAAAACCTGCTCCTACAAAAGCAATAGTGCTTATCCAGATGGTTATAACCAAATATTTCCTGTGTTTTTGCATCCATGTAATCATTTAGAATCCTCTAGCCTTTAATTTTAGGTATAATTCTATTGAATTTGTTATTAATTTATGATGAAATTGGGGAAAATATGGATAATTTATCTTTAATGAGAGAGGATTTGAAATACATTTGGCATCCTTGTACTCAAATGAAAGACCATGAGAGACTTCCTTTGATACCTATAAAGAGTGCAAAAGGTATTTATCTTAAGGATTTTGAAGGCAACAGTTATATCGATGCTATAAGCTCGTGGTGGGTTAATATCTTTGGACATCAAAACGAATACATAAAAAGTAAAATCAAAGAACAGTTAGATAGTTTGGAGCATGTTATATTTGCCGGTTTTACTCATGAACAAATTGTTAAACTTTCAAGAAGACTTATAAAGCTTGCCCCTAACAAACTAACAAAATGTTTTTATGCGGATAACGGTTCAAGTGCGATAGAGGTAGCTATCAAGATGAGCTTTCATTACAATAAAAATAATGGCTTGAGTAAGCCATATTTTGTATCTTTGGAAAATTCATATCACGGCGAAACCATAGGCGCTTTGTCTTTGGGAGATCTTGGCATTTACAAAGAGAGTTACGAGGAATTGCTTCTAAAAAGTATTAAAGCTCCCGTCCCAAAAAATCAAGGTAAAATAGAAGCCGTAAAAGCGGCGGAAAAACTGGAAGATATTTTTAAAGAAAAAGGTGATGAGATATCAGCTTTTGTGATAGAGCCCCTTGTGCAGTGTGCCGGTGGGATGCACATGTATCACCCTGAGTATTTGAAACTATCAAGCAAACTGTGCAAAAAGTATAACATCCATTTTATTGCCGATGAGATAGCGACAGGTTTTGGCAGAACCGGATATATGTTTGCTTGTGAAAGTGCTGGAATTGAGCCGGACTTTATGACACTTTCTAAAGGAATAACAGGCGGCTATCTGCCACTTTCGGTTGTACTTTTAAGTGAAGAGATGTATAACAGCTTTTACTGTGATTATAATTTGCATAAATCATTTTTACACTCACATTCATATACCGGCAATGCTTTGGCATGTGCAGCTGCAAATGCGGTACTTGATATATTTGAAAAAGATAATATTTTAGAAAAAAACAGAGCCAAAAGTCGGTATATCGCACAAAAGCTAAATAAATTTTTAGAGCTTGAAAATGTTGAGGGTATCAGGCAGACAGGTATGATAGCGGCACTTACTCTAAAAGGGTATGACAGTAGAGAAAGGGTAGGGCTTAAAGTTTATGAATACGGACTTAAAAACGGAGTTTTGCTAAGACCTCTTGGAAATGTGATATATTTTATGCCGCCATATGTGATAACTTATGAAGAGATAGACAAAATGATGGGTGTTGCTTATGAAGCGGTGAGGAAGATTGGCAAAGATAACAATTTACAATATTAATATATGTCTGATAGTATCAGTATCCTGCAACTGTTTTCTATCAAAGAGAGTGTCTGAGCCATTTTGTAAAGGTCTCTGTCATATATGTATATACCATATCCTTTTATGATGATAAAGTGTTTTTCTTGCTGTTTTAAGTAAGTATATATTTCATATTCGGCTCTGTCTCCCCAGCTCTCAAAATTTTTTGGCTCATACACTTCCATATCGCCCAAAGAGGTATATCCAAAATAATCCTTCGGCGATATTACACTCTTTTTCAAAGAGTAAGCCGTAGTGTACGGCGGCATAGAAAAAGAGATATACTTTGCCTCTTCGATATTTTTATATATCTGAAGATGTACCGAAGCACTCTCGTCAGCCTCTTTCCATCGATAATCTTTTTTAAAATAAAGCTCTGTAAGCCCATCAATATCCAATTTATCAAACAAAACATCTTTTTTGTTGATGATAAAACTATCACTATCGTTTCTTAAAGAGATAGAACCGTTTTGAATACCGAAAAAGTTTTTCCTAAAAAGTGAAAGAGATATATCTTTTATCTCATTTAGTTGCCATTCGTTTATCAATGGATATCCTTTGCAATTGATGGTTTTATTATACTATTTTTTACTATTAACCTCAACATAATAAATCTTTTAGTAAAATCCTAAAAAAATAATAAGGATATTTTTGAACATACCTCATGTACCTGTACTTTATAAGGAAGTAATAGAAGCTTTTAGAGATATAAAAGAGGGATACATTATCGACTGTACTTTGGGATATGGGGGTCATAGTGAAGCACTTTTGGAAAATTTGCCAAATGTAAAACTTATCTGCATAGACCAAGATGGTGAAGCACTGGAATTTTCAAAGAAAAGACTTGAGAAATTTAAAGAGAGGATTATCTTTGAAAAAGGAAGATTTTCTACTGTCATAAAAAAGCATTTGGATAAGGATATAAGAGGAATTTTAGCTGATATCGGAGTATCATCTTTGCAGTTAGATAAAAAAGAGAGAGGTTTTGGATTTGAGAGTGATACTTTGGATATGAGGATGGACCAAAATGCACCTTTGAGTGCCAAAGATGTGGTAAACTCATATACTAAAGAGCAGCTTGAAGAGATATTTAGGGATTATGGTGAGATAAGAGAGTATAAAAAAGTTGCTGATATCATTATCAGAGCAAGGCATAAAAAACCTATCCAAAGTGCTAGAGAGTTAGCGAGTTTGATAGAGAAAAATTTCAAAAGAGGGAGAATTCATTCTGCAACTTTGGTATTTCAAGCTATCAGGATAGAAGTAAATGATGAGCTCGGTGAGTTAGATAATCTTTTAGAGAGCATTAAAGATGCCAAGTTGCATAACTGTAAAGTGGCGATTATCACTTTTCACTCTTTGGAAGATAGGATAGTAAAAAGAACTTTTAAAGAGTGGACGAAAAACTGTATCTGCTCGCCTGATGTGTATAGATGTGAGTGTGGAGGAGATCATGCTATCGGTAAAATCTTGACAAAAAAACCTATAAAACCGACAAATGATGAGGTCAAATCAAATCCAAGAAGTAGAAGTTCAAAGATGAGAGTTTTTTGGATAGGGTAAAAAGGTAGAAGGGTGAAGGATGAAGGGTGAAGATAAGAGTACGAAAAAAGCAAAATATACTCTTTTGGATGAGGTGGAGAGTTACAGAAAAAGACATGTTGACAATCTTAGTGTAAAATTGTTATTGGGTGTTCTTTTGGCTTTGTTTACCGCACTGCTTGTGGTATTGCCTGATATTTATCTTAAAAATGAGATATATTATGAAAGCCGTGACATAGCAAAACTTTATAATGAATACTCTGTTTTGAAAGAGGAAAACAGAGCTCTAAAACAAAAACTTGAAAAGATAAAGTTTAAAAATCAAGTTTTAGATACGATATTTTAGGACTTTAAGGGTATAAATGATAAAAAGATTTATAGCATTTGGTGTTGATAAGCCGGTACTTAACCATATATTTTTGATATTTTTACTTGTTTTGTCAATTATTTCATATAACAAAATTCCAAAAGAGATATTTCCTTCAACTATACTTGATGCCATAGTTGTAACCGGAGGTTATCCCGGAGCTAGTCCGGATATCTTGGATAAAATGGCAGTTAAAAATATAGAAGATGATATTAAAAATCTTAGCAATATTGAAGATGTAACAAGTGTAATTAAAAATGGATTTTTTAGCATAAAAGTTGATCTTCAAAAAGGAGCCAACCCTCAAGAGACATTGGATGATATAAAAGATATCATAAGCAATCAAAAGAGATATCTTCCGTCTGATATGGATGAGCCCACAGCCAAAATGCTTAAAAAAAGTTTTCCTCTTATTACTGTGACAATTGCTTCAGACAAAGCTTCTAACAAAGAACTTTTAAATATTGCGGATAAGCTAAAAAATGATCTTTATAACATCCCAAATTTAAGCGATATTTCCATTAGAGGTGATGCTGATACTGAACTTGTATTTGAAATCAATGATAAAAAACTTGAAGCATACTCTCTTGATGAAAGTTCAGTTATAAATGCCATATCTTCTATAAGCTCTATTTTTCCAATAGGAATTATTAAGCAAACAGGCAATCATATCTACATTAGTACCATAAATGGTGAAAAAGATATAAAAAAGATAAAAAATACGGTAGTCTCTATAAATGGCAAAAAGATAAGAATTGCAGATATCGCAAATATATCTTTTAAGCTTAGTGACTTAAGTGAAGTTTCACATTTTAACGGTAAACCAAATATTGCTATAAATGTTAAAAAAGCTGAACAGGGTGATTCAATAAAACTTGTAAAAGAGATAAAAAAACTTTTAAGAGTTTATGAAAAAAAATATAAAAACTATAGTTTCGATACATATACAGATACTTCTGTATGGATAAGAAATAGACTAAATATAGTCATATCCAATATAGTTTTTGGACTTATTTTAGTAGTGCTTTCTATCTATATATTTGTAAGCGGAAGGATTGCTTTTGTTGTTGGCATAGGTATCCCTGTAAGTTTTATGATAGGTTTGATAGCTACTGAACTTCTTGGGTATTCGTTAAATATGCTTTCACTTTTAGGAGCATTGATGGCACTTGGTATGCTTGTAGATGAAGCGATAGTGGTGGCAGAAAATATTTATAGGCATCTTGAAAACGGTGATGATAGCAGAACTGCCGCCATAAATGGAGCTGCTGAAATGTTTCCGGCAGTTTTGACGGCAACTTCTACAACTATATTTGCATTTTTACCTCTTTTGATAGTTAGCGGAGAGATGGGGCTTTTTATCAGGATTATACCTATAATGATATCCATACTTCTTATAAGTTCGCTTTTTGAAGCATTTTTCTTTTTGCCTTTACATGCAAAGGATTTTTTAAAAACTCATAAGCAAAAAGATAGAACTAAGAGATTTTGGGATTGGGCTAAGAAAAAATATGCTATGGTTATGATGGTGTGCATGAAACATCAAAAAACAACCCTTATACTTTTTTTAGTGCCGATTTTAAGTCTAACATTTTTTTTATTTAAAAATAGCAAATTTCAACTTTTTCCAGATTTTGATAATACCCAAGTATTTTTAGTCGGCAAAGTTAATGTCAATAATGATCTTTTTCAAACACAAAAACTAGTTACTAAAGTAGAAAAAATTCTTTTAAAAAAATTACCAAAAGGAGATATCGCTTCTATCACATCAATAAGCGGATTGAAGCTTGACAATAAATTTAGACCGGATATTGCTGAAAATAATTTTCAAATATTTATAAATTTGCATGAAAGAAAACCTGAAAACTTTTTTGATAAATATATCAATCCATATCTTTCTCCAGAGTATGACTCAACAGATATGAAAAGAAGTCATAGTGCCCAGCAAATTGCTAAAATGATAAAAAAAATAACTGCCGATATTGCTAAAAACAAGGAGTATGAAGAGTTTACCGTAACAGTTCCGGGGGCAGGAATAGTTAAAAGCGATATAGAGCTTGCTTTTTCAGGCAAGGAGGAGGAGATTAAAAAAGCTCTCAAGCTTGTAGAAGATAAAATGAGGAGTATAAACGGAGTTTTTAATATAAGTGATGATATGATAGTTGGAGAAAAAGAGCTTAAGCTAAGAGTCAATAAATATGGACAAAGTTTAGGGTTTAATGAAATTACCCTCTCAAGAGTTTTGAAAGATTATTTTCAAAAAGCAGAAATTGGAAAAATGTTTAAAGGCGATGAGCTTGTGAAAATTAAGTCTGAACTGTTAGATAAAGATAATTTTGCAAAATTTAAAAATTTTTATGTAAGTGTACCGGGCTCAATGCAAAAAGTAAGATTGAAAGATGTTGCAGATTTTATTATAAAACCTAGTTATACTGAAATATATAAGGATAATGGCAAGAGAATCAGAACAGTTTTTGGTTCCCTTAACAAAAAGAAATTAACTTCAGCAGAATTTTTGAAAAAGATGAAAAGCACCTTTGAAAAAGTGAAAAAAATGGGAGTGAGTATAGATATAAAAGGAGAGCAAAAATCAAATAGGCAAATCCAAAAAGAGATGGCTGAAGCAGGTATTATCGCAATGTTTCTAATCTTTATCGCTTTGGTTTGGATGTTTGATTCGGCAATTTTGTCTTTGATAGTTTTAAGTACCATTCCATTGTCGGTATTAGGTGTATTAGTAGGCAATCTGATTGTGGGACTCAATTTGACAATGCCTGGGCTTTTAGGGCTTGTAGGACTTAGTGGAGTTGTTGTGAATGATGGCATTATCATGATAGATTTTATCAAAAAGACAAGATCGTTAAAAGAGGCTGTAACATTGGCATCTTTAAGACTTAGACCGATATTTTTAACTTCCATTACTACAGTTTTGGGTCTTATGACACTAATGTTTTTTGCTTCAGGTCAGTCAGTCATACTTCAGCCAATGGCTGTAGCGCTCGGTTTTGGTGTAACTTGGGCTACTGTACTCAATCTATTTTATGTACCGGTTCTTTATTCAGTAATTTATAGGGTAAAAGAGAAATAGGATTTAGATTGTAGGTTTTAGGATTTAGAAAATGTCTGTTTATCACAAAATTTTCATCTATTTTCTATAAATTTATAGCCTATTTTTTTAAGTATAGTTTTAATTTTATTTTAAATTGGTTTTATTAAAATAGTTTTAGTATGAATAATGTGTTGCTCGTTCCCGCTCCGCGTGAACGAGCAACGTCGTACTGAGCACACTTCGTGTGCCACCTGCCTTTTGCAGATCTTAGCTCCGCTACGAACAACAAAACTAGCAAATGCGGTTTTACGAAGTAAAAAGTTTCTGTGAAAACTAGCCTGTGGCGATTTGTGACAGCAAAAGTTTCTCTGAAAATGCAGGGCATCAAGGGGTCAGGGTTCAACTTTTAACTTTTTTGAAGAGAATAACTTAAAAGATAGTTTTAATCATAAAAATATTTTTGATACAATAAACCATGTAAACTCTACTTATAGAGTTAAAGATATAAAAATAAGCCAAGCTAAAGCTCTAAGCCCTAAGTTCTTGGGTCTAAGTTTTAAAAAGGAGAGTAGCTCGATGAAAGAAAAGTTAAAAGTTGAACCCTGACCCCTTGATGCTTGAT